>JAUWTC010000188.1 GCA_030609785.1 Holophagae bacterium | reverse complement strand
ACGAGGTTCGGGAGAAATTGGTGTCTCTGGCTCTCGAAGCCGGCCGAGCCGATTTAGCCGCCCGTGAAGTCGGGCCCCTGGTCGAGACCTATAAGACCGAGGATAGGCGAGAGGCGCTGGAAAAATTGGAACGAGCCCTGCCAGGTCTGATCGGACCCGCCGAAAGACAACCAATCGAAGCGGTCGATACGGGCGGCGAAGAGTTGGTTCAGGTGGAGATCATCGAGGAGGAGGACGAATCCTTGGTGATTGATGACGGCCTGGATTTCTCCGAGATGCCGGTGATCGATGATTTCGAGGCTGCTGCTGCCCCCGCCGATGCGGTCGAGGAAATCGAGGAGATCGAGCTTGAGGAGGTCGACGTCGGGAGTTTCGAAACCCGTGAATTGGAGTCGGTGGAGAACGGGATAGAGTTCGAGGGCTTTGGCGATGTCGAACCGGCGATCGCAGGTGACGACGAGCCCGCAATCGATGTCTTTGAACCGCAGGATGTAGCCGTTTCTTCTCCAACTGAATCCTCGGCAGCGGTGGACATTCTGGATGACCTTGAGAAGGTGGTCCTGGGTGGTGGGCCGTCGATCGGTGTTTCGACCCCGGTGCAGGAGGCAGATCTTCCGGTCGGTGAGTCCTCGGTCGATGACATTCTCGACGAAGCTGCCGGCCGAATTTTGGGGCCCACCTTGGGCGATCTCCAGCAAATGGACTCGTTCCTGGAGCACTCTCTTTATGAAGACGCCACCCGCCTTTTGAGGCGGTTGGAAGCCGAACACCCTCAGAGTCCGGAGGTTGCGGAGCGACGGCTGGAACTCAAGGCCAAGGGATTCTTGACGGAGGAGGTTCCGCAGGTCGAAGAGGCATCAGCGGACCTCTTCGTCGATGAAGAGGAAGGCTTCGTCGACTTGGCGGCCGAATTGGAAGAGGAAATGGCGGCCGAGGAGGCCATCGTCGAAAAGGCGGCAGGTCCCAGCGAGGCCGAGGTCGATCTCAAGGATGTCTTCCGGGAATTCCAGAAGGGCGTGGCGGAGCAGTTGTCGGAAGAAGATGCCGACACCCACTTCAACCTGGGTATTGCCTACAAAGAGATGGGGCTGCTGCCGGAAGGGATTCGTGAGTTCCAGATCGCCTCGAAAGACCCAGATTTCTATGTTGAGTGCTGTTCGATGATCGGGGTGTGCTACGTCGAACAGGGCCTGTGGGACCAGGCGGCGGGCTGGTATCAGCGGGCACTCGAGGCACCGGGACTGAAGGATGAGTCGGTCCTTGCGCTCAAGTACGAATTGGCCAACTGCCTTGAAGGTTCGGGTGACTACGGTGGCGCAGCCGAATTCTTCGAGGAGATCATGCTTGAAGACCCGGCCTTCCGTGACATCACATCACGAGTCGACGGTCTCTCGGGTCATCTCCAGGCGAATTGACGCTTATAGGTTTGACCGGTACTACTTTGAGTGCTAGTTTTCCTCCTTCCACAAGGAGGTGGTTCGGCCATGGCACCAAACGGAGATCATGTATTCACATCGGAAAGCGTGACAGAGGGGCATCCGGATAAGATCGCCGATCAGATTTCTGATGCCGTGTTGGATGCGGTGTTGGCGCAGGATCCCACCGGACGAGTGGCCTGCGAAACCATGGTGACGACCGGGATGGCCTTCATCGCCGGCGAGATCTCCACCAAATCCTATGTCGAGTTCCCTCAGTTGGTTCGGGAAACGATCAGGGACATCGGATACACCAGAGCCAAGTTTGGATTCGACTTCGAGACGTGCGCCGTCATTTCTTCGATTGACCCCCAGTCAGGGGATATTGCCCAAGGTGTCGATACGGGCGGTGCGGGCGATCAGGGTCTGATGTTCGGCTTCGCCTGTACTGAGACACCTGAACTGATGCCGATGCCGATTCAAATGGCGCACGCCTTGACCCGGCAGCTCAGTCACGCCAGACGCAATGGGGTGCTGGACTGGCTACGACCCGACGGCAAGAGTCAGGTTTCGGTGGAATACCGGGATGGGCGCCCCAAACGTATCGATGCCGTCGTCATTTCGTGCCAGCATTCCGAGCACATCGATATCGCCGACCTCCGGTCGGATGTTCGGTCCAAGATCATCGATCCGGTGATTCCAGCTGATCTGGTTGACGAACGGACCAACTATTACATCAATCCGACGGGTCGGTTTGTAATCGGTGGGCCGCAGGGCGATTGTGGATTGACAGGGCGGAAAATCATCGTCGACACGTACGGGGGCGTGGGTTCTCATGGTGGTGGCGCCTTTTCGGGGAAGGATCCCTCCAAGGTCGATCGGTCGGCGTCCTACAGGGCTCGCCACGTTGCGAAGAACATCGTTGCCGCTGGACTGGCGAGTCGGTGTGAGGTTCAGTTGGCCTATGCAATTGGTGTTGTCGAACCGGTGTCGGTGATGGTGGACACCTTCGAAACGGGCGAGGTCGAGGACGATCGGTTGACTCTGGCCATTCGTGAGGTGTTCGACCTGACCCCCCGCGGCATCATCACCGAGTTGGACCTGCTGCGTCCGATCTACCGGAAGACTGCGGCTTTCGGGCACTTCGGTCGGGAAGAGCCCGAATTCACCTGGGAGCGCACCGATCGGGTTGATGACCTCCGAACAGCCTGTGGCGTGTGAGCTGTGCCGATTCGGCGTTGCCGTCGGGTGTTCTGAGCTTATCGCCATGATATCTCGGGCATGATCGTTGCATTGAGCTTGGTGTTGCATCGGCGAGGAGGGTGTAGGGCATTGACCGCGGATGGATTTCGGAGGACGTGAGGTGACGAGCCGAAAATCGTCCATTCCTTCACCGATATCGTTTCGAAGACGGTACGCGGTTGCGACTGTGATCTTCGCCGTTCTGGTTTTGGCAATTATTTTTGTCTTCGGGCATCTGATTGCTGGTTCGTTGTCCCAACGCTACCTGGAGGATTTGCTCCTCAGTTCCCGACAGGACGCCGAGCGGATCGCTGACCAATTGGATGACAGTGAAGCCCTGGCGGTCGATCTCGAGGGTATCAGCCGGACTCGGCAGGAGCTTTACAGGACCCTGGACGGAGTGGCTCAGCGCCGCATGGTTGAGTTCGTTGAAGTCTTCGACAAAGACGGCGAAGTGGTGTTCACATCGGAATTCAGGTCAACCGAGACGATACCTGAGGCCCAGGTCGATCACCTGGCCATCAAAGGCGGCATCAGTGACCGGCAGGTGACCGAGACCGAAAACCCCTTTCGTATCGCGGTGCCGATCGGCCAGGCGGGCGAGGTGGTCATGCATCTCAGCCGACATGAGTTGGGGGGTCGAGTTTCGCGTTTGCGACGGGAGCTCCTGGGCAGAACGGCCGTCGCCGCAGGTTTGACCCTGCTGACGCTGGTCGTCGCCTTCGTCCTTATCTGGGTATTGATCCAACGAACCCGAAAGCTCGAGGCCAGGAATCAGCATGAACGGGAGATGGCGACCCTCGGAACGTTGGCCGCAAATCTGGCGCACGAAATCCGAAATCCGCTGAATTCGATCAATCTCAACCTGGAACTGGTTGAGGAAGACCTTCAAGGTGGCACCGTTGACAGTGCCTCGTCCTCTCTCGCCGACACACGGAACGAGGTCAACCGTTTGGGACGGTTGGTCAGTGATTTTCTGACCTACGCTCGTCCTTCGGATGTGATGTTCGAGGACGTCGAAGTGGTCGATCTCGTTGTTGGCGTTCGAGATTTTCTCGCGGCTGAATCCCTCGAACGTGGAGTGGGTCTTCGCCTCAAAGTCGTCCCGGACGAGATTGTCGTCAAGGGTGACCCCGGCCAGCTGCGCCAGGTCCTGATGAATCTCGTGCTCAACGCCGTCCAGGCTGTTGAAAGACTGGATGCCGATCGACGTTTGGTGTACTTGATTGTCGAATATTTGGAAGACCGGGTCGAGGTGGCCGTTCGAGATTTGGGCGATGGCATTGTTGAAGAAGAGCTGGAACGGGTTCGAGACGCTTTCTTTACAAAAAAGAGGGGTGGATCAGGGCTCGGACTGGCGATTGCCGAGCGTGTGGTCACTGCTCACAACGGTAGCCTGGTTCTCAGAAATATGAACGCCGTGGGCTTTGAGGCCCGCGTAATCTTGCCCCTCCCGCCGGAAGATGGCACTATGAGCCGATCAGCGGTCGAAGCTTGACCGTGATATCTCTGGAGGTCTGAAATGCAGACGCGTATTTTGGTAACTATTCTCGGTGCCGTTGTGGCCATGAGTGGCACGACCGCCCACGCTGAATTTCATGTCAGTGACCTGATCTATGTTCCGGTTGTCGCTCACACCGCCGGGGCCAATGGTAGCGTTTGGCGGTCCGACGTGATGATCTCTAACGTCGAAGCCGAGGATTCGATCGACGTTGCCATGGTCTTTCTGCCTTCGGGCCTGAGAAACAACTCATACCTTTTTTCCGACCGGACAGAGTGGGTGGGAGGGCGCGAGGCCGACAGTTTCGGCATCATTGACGAGCGCCTGGCCGACATTCCCCCGGGCGGTTCCGTCGTTCTTGAGGATGTGGTTGAGGCCTACTGGCCGGGGCACAGTGGGTTGAACGGGCAGGGTGCGCTGGTTGTTTTTTCCTATCTGGCGGATTCGTTGGAAGACGACGGGTCCCGGGAATTTCGGAACATGACGGTCAGTTCCAGGACGTTCAACACGGCGACGCTGTGGGAGCCTGACCCGGAAAACGACGGCGAGTTCCTCGAGAGTGAGGTGACCTATGGCCAACTGCTCAACGGCGTTCCCTGGTACAACCTGGCGGACTCGGCCTTCGTCAGTGATCAAGGGGACTTCAGTTACCTTCTTCTCGATGGTGCAAGAGATGACGAATTCTTTCGCTACAATATCGGGATCGTCAACACTTCGGACCGGCAAACTACGTTGGTGATGAGGATCGAACCGATCCAACCCGACGGGCAGCCGTTTATCGTCGAAAATGACACTCCGATTGCTTTGACCGTAACTCTTCCACCGTTGGCGCATGTCCAATATTTTCAGATCTTCAGCAACATCTTCGGCATGACCGACATCGCTCAGGCCCGATTCAAGGTCAGCATTGACCAATGGAGCACGACGGGCACCGATCCCCACCCAACCTTCACGACCTACGGGTCGCTGATCGACAACGGGAGCAACGACCCTACCACCTACGAACCTACGTTCGAGGCCCCCTACAATGTCGATTGCATGTGGCCGACCGACGACACCGGTGATCCCAAGGCGCAAGGACCAAACCGAAGACTCCTTGAGATTCCGAGTCTGTGGTAGCATTCGTTTCAGGTGAAAATCGGGGGAGGAAACCCCCGCGAAAGGAGACAGGGAAATGGCAGATGTAGATGACAAGGTTGAAGGCAGCGCCGACGGAAAGTACTACGTAGACGCAAGTTGTATTGATTGTGATGTGTGCCGCACCACGGCGCCCAACAATTTTCAGGCTAATGAGGACGAGGGATTTTCCTTTGTTTACAAGCAGCCCGAGAATGCCGAGGAAGAGGAGCAGTGCCAGGAAGCCCTGGAGGCCTGCCCAGTCGAAGCGATCGGTGACGACGGCTGATCTCTCCGGCACATAACAGATTTCGAGGCCGGCGCATCGCGCCGGCTTTTTGTTTTGGTGCCCCCACCCGTGTGAACCCGAATTTTGCATGAGGCTGAGCTGATTGCCGATAGCTGCTACAGTGACCGGACGATGAATCGAAGGGTTTCGGCATTGGGGGTTGGCGTCGCGGCCGTGAGCGTGCACCTCGGGTTGGCGGCCGTCGCTCGGCTGGGCGGCCCCAGGGTTCTCTGGGGTGATGAAAAGACCTATCTGAGCTCAGCGGTTGCCGTCCTTCAGGGTGACCCCTCGTGGTGGCCGGTCCCTTTGTGGCCGCCTCTTT
>JAUWTC010000097.1 GCA_030609785.1 Holophagae bacterium | reverse complement strand
GCTCGGCGCATTTTCCTCAAGGGCGACATTTCAGAGGTCGGGAGTGCATAGCCCTTGAGGAAAATGACCTCGGCGGCCTACGGCGTTGGCCGAGACTCGGTCGCCAAGGGTGTCGCCGTGGGGTGCCCGGTCAGGCATTCTTCGCAACACCACGGTTTCGGGATGTCTGCATGGTGAAGAATGCCTGACCCCGCACGCCCCGTCCAAGAGGGGCGCTCTTGGGATCTGGCATTCATCGTCAACTTCGAACAACAGCGATCGCGACCACGTAGGGGCACGGCGTGCCGTGCCCACCTTCCAACACCGAGAACCGTCACCCACAGCGTGCAGAGCGTGGTCCTACCAGGATCTGAACGAACACCGCAGGCTGCAATATTCAATTCCGTCAGCCCTTCAGTCCGCAGCGTGGACTGGATTCGTAACCTATTGTAGGCTTGGGATATGAGGAAACCAGGACTCGCGCAACATCTGAACCGGCCGGTAAGTAGGTTGCACATTTGCAATCTGATTACTAGTTAGCTCAGCCCAGGGACCAAATGAGAACCGCTTTGGTGCGTTCGGTCGTTTTCGCCGTAGCCGTTGCGAGCCTGGCGTGCTCTTCAGCGATTCAGGAACGCGATGTAGTGGGGACATACCAGGCTTGTCACATGCACTGCCAGACTTTCGAGTTCTTCGCTGACCACACTTTCAAGATGACCTTGGACGGAGATCTATTTAACAACCAATCCACGACAGGGAACTGGGAGTTGGACGGACGCCTTCTCACCCTCCGAAGTGATATCCAAACTTGTTCGCCGACGATGAACGAGAGCAAACAGGGCCTAGTTGGCGAGATCGAGATCAAGGTTTCCACAAACTTTACTGACGGCGACATGGTCTTGTTGGACGGCTTCGTCGGTGCATCCAAGCCCAATTACCACGTCGAGGCCGTGCCAGGCTGGGATGGCGTCGCCACCTTACCCATCGAGAATCCGACCCATATCATCGCCTCTGGGATGTACTTCGGGGAGTGTTACTACGAGGTCGAGGATCCGAATTCGGACACTTTCGAGTTCTCGGTCACGCACGAGGACATCGCACCAATCTCCTATGAAACCTACTACCTAACGCGTGACGGCATCATTCAAGCGTCCTCGTGGGAGATGAAGAAGGTCGAAGAGTAGCAACAAAAAGAAAGGAAAGAAAGGGACACTCTTTTTCTTGTACGCGTCGGTGAACCGCGACTGGCATCTGTGCCAGGTCCGACTTTCCCGTCCTTCTTGGGCGCGGTGCATTGAGGATGAGGGTGGAGCGCACCGGCTTGACGGTTCCAAAGCCGGCCTTCGGGGCCGTGGACCGGGTCCGCAAACCGCGTCGGTGCACCGCGTCCGGGACCGCGATCCGCGGCCGTTGACCGCGTCCGTCTACCGCGACAGGGGCCGCGACAGCGACCGCGTTCGATAACCGCGGCGGCGTCCGCGTCGGGGGACCGCCACCGCGACCGGTGCGGCGTCTCCACCGACCCCAATGATCCATCCCCGGCCTTCGGGAGCGCATTGAAGCCGTCGAAAACTCCAACGACTGCCGATCGCTCCCGCTCGGCGCATTTCCCGGAGGGGCGACATTTCAGGATTCGGAAGGCAACCGCCCCTCCGAAAAATGACCTCGGCGGCCTACGGCATTGGCCGAGATTCAGCTGCTGACGAGCCCGCCGAGCGTTGCCACCCTTGACGTTGTCCGAATCATTGCTCAATTCAGGAGGACGGCGCAGGACAACATCAAGAATGGCACGCGCCGTCCGAGAGGGCGCTCTCGGGTTCAATCGTCGGCAACCCCCACCCTTCCAACATCTGCTCAATCCCTCACTTGACCCCGGTCAAGGGTCTTGTGTCACAATAGGGTCACAATGCTTGAGAACACAGGCCGAGGCCTAAAATAGGGGGAGTTCATCATGAGGAAAGTTGTTTTGTTCGTTGCGGTCGCCGCGATCATCGTCGGTTCGGCCCTACCTGTTTTGGCTGTATCTTCGGATTGCGAAGACTGCCACGCCACGATCACGCCGCTGATGGTCAAGGACTTCAACCGCGGCGTCATGTCGAAGACCATGACCTGCGCCGACTGTCACGGCGAGGAGCACACCTCGGCCGACGATGTCGACAAAGCCAAGCTTCCGACCATCGCGACCTGCCAGGCCTGCCATGAAGAGCAAGCCGAGCAGTACCTGGCCGGCAAGCATGCCAAGGGACTCCTCGCGATCGAGGTACTGCCCTTTACGCACGGCCAGCCCGACGCCTACATCGAGGGCCAGAAGGGCTGTGGCGGCTGCCACACCCTGGGAATCACCGACCAGAGCACGAGGGAGACCGAAGGCCGTCAGTACCACAAGTACGGTATGGACTGCCAAAACTGCCACACCCGCCACGCCTTTTCCAAGGCCGAAGCCCAGGAGCCTGAGGCCTGCAGGACCTGCCACATGGGCTTCGACCACCCGCAGTGGGAGATGTGGTCCTCGTCCAAGCACGGGGTCGCCTATCTGTTGGATCGGGAAGCCCACCGCGGACCTACGTGCCAGGACTGCCACATGGCCGAGGGCGACCATCGCGTGCGCACACCGTGGGGATTCCTGGGCGTACGGCTTCCTGAGGAAGACGAAGAATGGATGGGCTACCGTGCGACGGTCCTGATGGGACTGGGCGTGTTGGATGCTGAAGGCCAACCGACGCCGCTGCTCGACGTTGTCGTGGCCGGCGACATGGCCCGTCTCGACGCCGAGACCTTTGCGGCCGAGCGCAAACGCATCACCGACGTCTGCGGGAAGTGCCACTCACCCAGCTACGTCGACGCCAACATCGCCAACGCCGACAAGATGCTCAAAGAGGCCGACAAGCTCTTCGCCGAGGCGATCACCATCATCATGAATCTGCGAAAGGACGGCGTCATCACCGTCAAAGAGGGCGAAGGCGTCTACCCGCAGCTTCTCTCCTTTTACGAGGTCGACACCAAGGTCGAGCAGATCCTCTACGAGATGTTCATGGACCACCGTATGAAGACCTTCATGGGCGCCTTCCACATCAACCCGGACTACACCACCTGGTACGGCTACGCCAAGATGAAGAAGGATCTGGTCGAGATCAAAGAGCTCGACCACCACATGCGAGCCGCCTTCGAGGCCGAGAAAGCCTCCTGAGTTCTTTTACCTTCAACTCAAACACCCCGCTCCGGCGGGGTGTTTTTCGCCCTGCTACCCTCCCCACCATGCGACACCGTCACCTGCACGAGGAAAACCGGAAGAGCTGGAATACGGCGACCCGCGCCCACAATAGCCACAAGAAGGACCAGGCTGCGTTTTTGTGTGGCGGCGGTTCGACCCTGTTCCCCGAAGAAATCGAGTTATTGGGATCAATCGAAGGCTCACGGCTGGTCCATCTGCAATGCAACGCGGGCCAGGACAGCCTGAGCCTTGCGGCCCTTGGCGCCGAAGTCACTGGGGTCGACATCAGCGACGAGGCGATTGACTTCGCTCGAACGCTCTCAATCGATAGCGACATCCCTGCTCACTTCGTCCGGGCCGATGTTTACGATTGGCTCGCCGAGGCCGAATGCAATTCGTTCGACATTGTCTTCTGTTCGTACGGCGCCCTGTGCTGGCTCTCCGATCTCGAACTCTGGGCTCAGGGCGTTGCCGACATCCTCCGTCCGAACGGACGCTTCGTGTGCGTCGACTTCCACCCCTTCTCCATGGTCTTTGACGAGCATTTCGAAATCACCTACCCCTACTTCGCCGGTGGGCGCCCCCTGACCTGGGACGACGGCGTCGGCGACTACGTTGGCATGGCCGGCGACGCGTTGGCCCCCTCCGGCTTCGTCGAGGGAGAAACCCGGTACAATAATCCCCACCCGGTTCACGAGTTTCAGTGGACTCTTGCCGAGGTGTTTCAGTCTCTGATCGACGCCGGGATGACGATCGAGCAGACCCGCGAGTACCCCTTCTCCAACGGCGCCAAGCTCTTCGAGGACCTTGTCGAAGTCGAGGGCCACCGGTTCACGAGGCCCGAAGGCAAGCCGAATCTGCCTTTAATGTGGGGAGTTGTGGCGCGCAACCAGAAGTAAGACAACCTTCCTCAAACCTCGCAATTCGTAGAGTTGTGGTTGGGGGTCGCCAATGCCGAGCATCAACCCCACAAACCACAACTCTACGAATTGCGACTACCCCGCGTCACCCCAACTCGCTATACTCGCTTGATGAACGAACTCACCGTTCTCTGTGCAACAGCAGCCACGGTCGGCATCGTGCACACGGTGTTCGGACCGGATCACTACCTGCCCTTCGTTGCCATGGCCCAAGCTCGGAGATGGTCGACCGCAAAGACCGCCACGATCACGGGATTCTGCGGCATCGGGCACGTGCTGGGGTCGGTCGTCCTGGGGTTTTTTGGCATCGGACTGGGCGTGGCCGTCAGCCGTCTCGAGGGCTTCGAAGCAGTCAGAGGGGACGTTGCAGCCTGGATGCTATTGGCCTTCGGCCTGGCCTACACTGTGTGGGGCATCAGGCGAGCTCTGCGCAACCGTCCACACACACATCCCCACCTCCATGCTGACGGAACCGAGCACGACCATACCCACAGCCACGCCACCGATCACGTCCATCCACATGACCAACCCAAGGGATCGATCACACCCTGGGTGCTGTTCACGGTCTTTCTCTTCGGGCCCTGCGAACCGCTGATTCCGATCCTGATGTACCCGGCGGCGACCCTCACCGCCGGCGCCGTCGCCCTGGTGGCGGTGATATTCGCCGTTGCGACGATCGGCACGATGCTGATCATGGTCCTGACCCTCAACGCCGGCGCCCACCGGCTGCCGACCTCAAGCTTCGAACGCTGGGGCCACGCCCTCGCCGGGGCAACCGTGCTCGCCTGCGGCCTGGCAATTCATTTGGGGCTGTAAGAGCTATCAGCTGAGGCACTTGCAAAACTCAATAAACGACACCGATGCAGCCAGAACAAGAAGAATAATGAACCGCAAAGACGCAAAGGCCGCAAAGGAAACGCAAAGAAAGTATTGAAATTAAAACCCTTAGCGCTCTTTGCGTCTTGGCGGTTCAATTGTCTCTCTTAAACCACATCTCTTCGGGCGATTCGGTCTTTTGCAGGTCGAGCGCCACCTTTTCGACCTCGGCCATCATCCGCAGGAGATTCTCCCCGGCGACTTTGGCCAGATCTTCACGTGTCCATCCACGGCGGGCCAGTTCGGTCAACAATCGCGGATAGCCGGTGACGTCTCCCATTCCTTCCGGAAGAGCACCGATGCCGTCGTAGTCCGACCCCAGACCGACGTGATCGATCCCGGCAACACTACGAATATGCTCGATGTGGTCGGCGAGCAGACCGAGTTTGACCTCAGGCACGGGGTGCTTCGTCTTCCACTCTTTGAGTGTCTTTTTGACCCGGTCCGGATCCCCGGGATTCAGGCCTTCGAGCCGTTTCTTCTCGGCCTCCATCGCCGCCCAACGTTCCGTGAAAGGCCGAGATAGGAAAAATGATCCGAAATTGACCATCACCACCCCGTCGTTCTCCGCTACCCGGCGCAGAATGTCATCAGGAACGTTACGCGGGTGGGGATCGATGGCAAAGGCCGAGGAGTGGGAGAAGATCACCGGCGCTTTGGTGATCTCAAGGACATCACTCATGACCTTGGCGGAAACGTGAGACAGATCGACCATCATGCCGAGACGATTCATCTCACCGACAACCGCCTCGCCGAAGTCCGTCAGACCATCATGTTCGGGCGCCTCGGTGGCGGCATCACACCAGTCGACGTTTTGCCAGTGGGTCAGGGTCATGTAGCGAGCGCCAAGCGAGTACAGGGCACGCAGCGCCGCCATCGAGTTGTTGATCGAATGGCCACCCTCGACACCAATCAGCGAGGCGATCTTGCCCTCTGAGTGAATCCGCCTGATGTCGGCGGCCGTCAAAGCCAGTTCCAGTTCGTCCGGATAGCGGTTGACAAGTCGGTGCACCAGATCGATCTGCTCGATCACTGTGGTCACTGCCTCACCGCCCTCAAGATCAGTCGGCACCCAGACCGACCAGAACTGTGCGCCGACACCGCCCTCCTTCAACCTCTTGAGATCGGTGTGCATCGGCCTGTCGACCGAAGCCGTATCGTGAAAATCGAAGAGCCCGAGCTGATTAGACCAACGGCTCCGGATGGCCCACGGAGCATCGTTGTGCCCGTCGATCAAGGGGGTCGCGGCCAGAACCTCCTGGACCATCACTTCACGCGGATCAACCTCTGCACCGGCGAGCGGCACCGAAAACAAGACCAAAAGACACAGACCCACAATCAATGAAATGCGCATGACGGACTCCTGTGTTTTGGGAAATTCTTAGATCGAGAAATCACCGAAGCGAGCGTCCGAGCGGCAGCAATGCCATCGGTATCAACTTGATGTGTTGCAGGGCGAATGGAATGCCGATGATCGTGATTGTCAGCACCGCTGCGCTGACCAGATGGGCGACGGCAATCTCCCATCCAAAGAAAATGATCCAGATGATGTTGAGGATGACCCGCAAAACGCTGTTGGCATTGGGTTCCTCGACCAATTCCTTGCCGAAGGGCGCAAAGGTCGCCACACCCAACTTCATCGCCTGGATACCGAACGGAATACCGACGATCGTCAGGCACAGGCCCATCCCACCGATGATGTAGCCAAGGCCGGTAAAAAAACCGCCGAAAATCAGCCAGAGAATATTGCCCAGAAGACTCATTCACTCTTCTCCTTATGTGCCTCTCGCCACCGGGTCCACCATGCCTCTCGCTCGACGCCCTCGTCGCCCGGCGGAATGAAGTCGTGGACCTCGTCAAAGGTCCCTACCCAACCTTCCGGCGGCAGTTCATCGGCGACGACCAGAGCCTCGGCACCATTGGGATTAGCCTCCCGTGCGACCAATACCACCGGATCCTTGACCTCACCCATCTCCTCTGTCCACACGACATGAGGGATGAAAGCCAACCGCTCATACGTCCAGAGATACTCGTCGAGCACGGTTCTCAATCGATCGTCGGCCACCCAGACGACCGTCTTTCGCCCTTCGGCGTAGAGCCGTTCGACCTCACGGACCACCAGACCCGCACGTTTCGGACTTGGCAGAGCATGGGTCATTACGCGCGTCATGCCGAGATTCTAACAGGAGCCCGGGTCGGCGGAGGGGAAAACACAATTGAACCGCCAAGACGCAGATCGCGCCGAGGGAACGCAAAGAAGATTGAACCGCCAAGACGCAAAGAGCGCGAAGGGGATTAAATAAAATATTCTCTTTGCGTTCCCTTTGCGGCCTTAGCGTTCTTTGCGGTTCAATTGTGTTCTTGTGTTTGGCCTCCCTTTCTGTGGCATTTTTTGGCTCTCTTCCGAAACAACAGCGCCTCCGCTGATCTCGCCTTGCTAGAATCTCCCCATGAATACAGCACCTGACGACAGCGCCACCTACATCGTTCGTGGGGGGAGCCCGATTTCCGGCACGCTCAAGCCCGGCGGCAACAAGAATGCTGCCCTGCCCATGCTCGCGGCGACCCTGCTGGGCGGTCAAACGACCAGCGTTGAAAATGTGCCGGACATCAGGGATGTCGGGATCATGCTCGAGCTCCTGGGCGAACTGGGTGCAACGGTGACCACCCAGGGACCCGGCCGCTGGTCGGTTGACCCCTCCACAGTGTCAACCCAGACCCTGACGTCGAGCCTGGCCGGGGACATTCGGGCTTCGTTCCTTCTTGCGGGCCCCCTGCTCGGCCGCTGGGGCCGGGCCGTTCTTCCCCGCCCCGGAGGGGATCGGATCGGCCGCCGACCACTGGACACCCACCTGCACGCCCTGATCGAACTGGG
>JAUWTC010000029.1 GCA_030609785.1 Holophagae bacterium | reverse complement strand
TTCGCGAATTGATGGCCCAGGGCTACATCGTGGTCGCGCCGGAGTACCGGGGCTCGACCGGTTACGGAAAGTCTTTTTACGAGAAGATCGACTACGGCGGGCGTGAGGTCGGAGACTGCGTAGCGGCACGGGACTGGGCAGTTGCTAATCACCCCCGGGTTGACCCGGACCGCGTCGGTATCCTCGGCTGGAGTCACGGCGGCTTGATCGCCCTGATGAGCCTTTTCGACCATCCTCAGTCGTTTGCCTGCGCTTTCGCCGGCGTCCCGGTGTCGGACCTGGTCATGCGCATGGGCGTCTGGGGACCCGAGTACCAGGCCTATTATGATGCCGAATACCACATCGGCCAGACGCCAGAGGAAAACCTCGAGGAGTACAAACGGCGCTCCCCGGTTTGGAATGTCCACAAGCTGTCAAAACCGTTGCGCATCCACACCAACCCCCACGACGAGGACGTCACCTTCATCGAGGTGGAGCATCTGATCCAGGCCTTGAAAGCCGAGGACAAGGACTTCGAATATCAGATCTTCGACGTGCCGGGAGGCCACAGTTTCGACCGACTCGATACTCCGGAGGCCTGGGAAGGCCGGAAAGCGATTTACGGCTTTCTCGCCCGATACCTCAAACCGCCTCAGCCGAAAGTGCCGTTGGGTATCAGCTCCACGGGCAGGGCTGCGCCCTAGGAACCGACGCCAGGCCGAAGGCCTGCCGAGCCGGAGGCTCGGGCCCGCGAAGCGGGTAGCGTGGGCAAGGACCCCCTGGGAAAAACCTCAGAGTAAGCGCTCGCGCTCCAAGAGGCCTGGGTCCGATGCGAATAATTTCCGAGATTGAGATTAAGACACATTTGACAAAACTGGTGACTACAGATATCGTCAGCCTGCTTGAAAAACCAATAACAGCAAAGCGGCGAGTGCCGACTGAAGGGAGACGACCGATGAGCGACATATCTTCCGATGGAGGCTGTTTCTGTGGGGCGGTCCGGTTGACAGTGACGGGTGAACCCGCCGCGATGGGCGGATCAGGGGTCGAACTGCCCGAATAGTCGTGGTCCCTGTCCCAGCCGCTGTATCCAACCCCGGCCTTTGGGGTCGCACGAGCACGCCTCGACAGGGAGGCTCTTTTGAACTTCACGAGGAAGTCCACGGATTGACGACCTGGATGCCGGTCGGTTCGATGCGTGGTCGGTCCAGGCGAGGCTTGACAGACCACGACGGATAGCCGGTAATTCCAACCATGAACATTCATACCGAGACTCTTTTCAGGCCCTTTCCCTTCGGCCCGACAACCTTGTGGAACCGGATCGTCATGGCGCCGATGACGCGCAGCCACTCGCCCGGAGGAATCCCCACTTCAGATGTCGCCTCCTACTATCGAAAGCGGGCCGAAGGTGGCGCCGCATTGATCATCACCGAGGGAACGGTCGTCGAGCATCCCGGTTCGAACGGCTACCCTGCCGTACCTCGGATCTACGGCGACGACGCCCTCAAGGGCTGGCGCCAGGTGGTCGAAGAGGTTCACCACGCCGGATCGGCCATCATCCCTCAACTCTGGCACGTCGGCAGCGTCCGGCAGCCCGGGATGGAGCCCGACCCGTCGGTAGGCGGTTTCGGCCCCTCCGCCGTGCCCCACCCCACCCACGGAGAAACGGGGATACCACCGATGGCCCTCGGGGATGACGGCATCGGGACCGTGATCGAGGCTTTCGCCCAAGGCGCCGCCAACGCCCGCTCAGTCGGGTTCGACGGGGTAGAAATTCACGGCGCCCACGGGTACCTGGTCGATCAGTTCCTGTGGGAAAAGACCAACCGAAGAACAGACGGCTATGGTGGTTCGTTGGAGCATCGCCTCCGTTTCGCCACCGAGTTGATCGGCGCCGTACGGGCCGCAGTCGGCCCTGAATTCCCTGTCGTCTTCCGCTTTTCCCAATGGAAGATGGGCGATTATCGGGGCAAGTTGGTCCGCGACCCGCAGGAACTGGAGGCCCTCCTGATACCCCTGGCCGAAGCCGGAGTCGATATCTTCCATGCCTCGACCCGGACGTACTGGAAGCCGGAGTTCAAGGATTCTCACCTCAACCTGGCCGGCTGGACCCGGAAGATCACCGGGCGCCCTACGATCACCGTCGGCAGCGTCGGTCTGGACAGTGACTTCCTGGGCGCCTTCATGGGCAAGGGGGCCGATCCGATGGGCATCGAAAACCTCCTCGAACGGCTGGAACGGGACGAGTTCGACCTGGTCGCAGTCGGCCGCGCCTTGATCGCCGATCCTCAATGGCCGACCAAGGTGCAGAAAGGCCACTTCGACGACATCAAACCTTTCACGCCGGAGGCGTTAGCAACACTTTAGAAGGAGCTATCAGCATAGCTCTCATCATTGACTCCCTGCTCAAACGCGAGTACAACCGGTCCCCGGAAGGAGTACGAGGCGCCATGCTGATCGAGATCGACCCTATTGAACCCGAATCGTGGCTGGTGGCGCGCTGTGCCGACATCATCCGCCGCGGCGGTGTCGCCGTCGTCCCGACCGACACGGTCTACGGCTTGGCGTGCGGCATCTCCCACGTAGGAGCTGTCAAACGAATCTACCAGCTCAAGGACCTCGACCCCAAGAAAGAACTGGCGCTCCTGGTTCCGGATATGCAGACCGTCGGTCGATACGCCAAGGGGGTCACAACCCCGATATTTCGCATGATGAAACGGGTTCTGCCCGGGCCCTACACCTTTATCTTCCAATCTTCTCCCGAGGTGCCGAAGATCATGCTCCGAAAACGAAAGACCATCGGCATCCGACTTCCGGATAATCCGACCCTCCTGGGCATTCTGGCCGAGTTGGACGAGCCAATGATCACGACATCCGTCCGAACTCCGGACGACGACTTCATCAGCGATCCGCTGACGATCGACGACATGTACGGCGCCCGAGTCGATCTCGTCATCGATGGCGGCCCCCTTGACCCGGAACCTTCAACGGTCGTCGATTTTTCCGAAGGCACGCCCGAGTTGATTCGTGCGGCCAAGGGTGACGTCGATGCACTGGAGCTCTTTTGATGCGACGCCAAGAAATAGTCCTGATCCCACTTCTAGTCCTCATGGTCGGATTGTCCGGATGTTCGCCCAAGGACCCAGAGCCCACTCCCGAGGAGACGACCCGAATACACATCGGTGACCCGGCACCACCTTTCGAGGCCCGATTGATTGATGGAACCTCCTTTTCACTGGAGGCGCAACGCGGAAAGGTTGTAGTCCTCTCATTTTTCGCAACCTGGTGCCCGCCCTGCCGGGAGGAACTACCCCATCTGGAACGCGAGGTGTGGCAACGGTTCGAGGGACCGGACTTTGCTATGGCTGCGATCGCCCGAGAACACGAAGCATCGGAACTCGGCGAGTTCATCTCGCAAATGCAAATGACCTTTTCGGTCATCCCCGATCCGGACCGGTCGATCTTCTCGCTATTCGCCGACGCCTACATTCCGCGGACGGTCGTCATCGACCCCGAGGGCCGCGTGATCTACCACGGCACCGATTTCAACCCCGACGAATTCGCTCAGATGGTTGAGTTGATCGAAGAAACCGTAGCCGGGGCCTCATCCTCAACTTCAAAGTTGAGCCAGGAACCGACTGCAGACGGGCTGATAGCTGCTAGCTGATAGCTTTGCTGCTTGCAATAGCCGGGTGTCACAATGCGGGGCAGCGCCCGCACTGCATCCTTCGGATGCGGAACCTGGCGGTTCCACCGGCCTTCGCCCGGCGTGCCGGTTCCTACCCCGCGCTCCACAACGCAGGCCCACCGGGGTACATGGCTTCCCTTTTTGTGCTTCTTTGTGCCTTTTTGTGGCTGTTTCTTGATTCCTGCAAACGGCTTCGCCGGCAGCTCCCGGCGACACCGGGCTCTCACGCCACTCGAGACTTCCCGCTCGACTGAGAATCCAACAGAAGCTTGACGTCCGGCTTCTTTGCCTTCCGAAGCAGTTCGATCTTCTCCTCCACCGGACCGAGGTCCAGGGTGATATTGTGGGAGGCCAACTCGCCCCGCATCTTGTATTCGAGCTGTTTGAGACGTCTGTAGGTCCCCCGGTAGGCCTCACAGACGATCGGATGGAAATTCCTGGAAATAAAGGGGTTTTGCTTTCCCATGAGACGGCGCATCCGATTGGACGGCACGAAATTGTAGGTATTGACATCCGGATTGGTTCGCAAGAGTTCCTTCCGGGCCTGGGCGAAGCGCGTGTAGGACATCGTCTTGTAGTCCTGTTCGACGACCCACATGTTCCCGTGGCTTCGGTTGAAACCGGCCTGATCGGAGATCAACGGCAGGAACGGGTCGATAATGAAGACCAGGTCGGCACCGTGGTCGATGGCCGATCGCAGATTGGAGGTCCGGGTGACGATGCCGTCGGTGTAGTACCGGCCGCCGATCTCCACGGAGGGGAAGAAGGGGTGCATCGCCGCACTGGCCTGGACCGCCCGGCTGATCGTCACGTCATCGAAGCCGACATCGCCAAAAAGCACGGCCTCCCGACGGTCCTGATCGGTCGCCCCAATGTAGAGTTCCGACTCCAACTCTCTGAAATCGTTGGTATGACCGCTCTTCTTGAACAGGTTGCGCATGGCCGTCTCGAACTGCGCGTTGTCGAAGATCGGCCCCAGCAACACCGCATAGATGCCGAAGACCGAGGCCACGCTCAGCTCGTCCTCCCGCTTGAGCATGCGCATTCCATACCGCAGCATCTCCCGCTGCATCAAGAAGACCCGGCGAGGTACCTCCATGACGTTGAGCTGGCGCCAACTCAGCTTGAGGCGGTAGTTCCAGGTCCGGTCGAGATCGCCGATCTTGGTGATGATCTCGTCAATGGAGATCCCGTTGGCCAGGCAGCTGGTGACCACCGCCCCACCGCTGATCCCCAGGAACATGTCGAAGTCACGGATGTCGGCGTCGAAGGCGTCGTGGAGACACTTGAGAACACCAATTTCGTAGTAGATCCCGGTGATTCCGCCCCCGGCGGCCGCAATCGCCTTCTTGCCTCGCCGAACACCGACCAGGACCCGATCGCAATGGCTCCAGATCTGTTCGATGAACCGAATGCGGGCGGCGTTCTTGCCCCCGACCGGTCGCGGCGACAGCGACATGTCTCGAAGGCACGCGCCGACGTGCCTCTTGCCCATATCGAATATCAGTCGATCCACCCGTTCTTCGTCGGCATCCCCAACCAGGATCGCGACCCGACGCTGCGGATAGCGCCGCTCGGGGTCCTGCTCGTTTGCCAAAACATCGAGAAAGGCGTGCAGACCCTGCTCCTGCTTCTCGTGATCGACATCCTCGATCGGCAGGTGGCGGCAGTCGACCATCACCATGTTGTAGTACCCGCCATGCAACATCTCGACGGCCTTTTCCAGGCAGTCGACCATGTCGATTTCGAAGTGCAGCCCGCGCCCCACCCAGGAACACTCGTTGTCCCCAACTTCACAGTCGACCCACGGCTGCCTTCGGACCGAAAGACAGAGTTCCATGAAGGTCTCGGGCGAAGGGGCATAGACCAGAACATGGCGGGACTCAGCGACCATGGTAGACATCAACCTCCTCCGCCGACTTTACCGCAGCGCGGCATAAATACGCAACCTGGGCAATTCGTCGGACGAATTGCATGCGCCCCTTCGGGGCGTCCAGCGACAGACGCCTGCTTCCCTCTTTGCGTTCTCTTCGCGCTCTTGGCGTCTGATTGTGTTCTCATCCTGTCGCACCGAGATTCTCGTGCCTCGATATGCGACACTGCCTTCATGACTGAAACACCCCGCAAAACGCTGTACCTGATCGATGGGCCCAATATGGCCTTCAGGGCTTTTTTCGCCATTCGCGGCATGAGCAACTCCGAAGGCCTACCGACCAACGCGCTCTACGGATTCGCCTCGATGCTCCTCAGCGTGATCCGAAATAATAAGCCCGATCACCTGGCGGTCGTCTGGGACCCCAAAGGCGGCTCGTTCCGCCGCCGGATCTTCCCCGAGTACAAGGGAACCCGGCCGGACATGCCCGACTCCCTGGCCGAACAGATGCCGCTGTTCTCGACCCTGACCGAGGCCCTGGACATTCCGTTTCTCGAGGTGGAAGATTTCGAAGCCGATGATGTGATGGGCACCCTGGCCCGGCGCTGGGAGAACGAGTTGGATGTCGTCCTACTGACCTCGGACAAGGATTTGATGCAACTGGTCTCAGACCACGTCACCCTGTTGGACACGATGAAAGACGTCACGGTCTCCCTCCCCGAGGTACTCGAGAAGTTCGGCTGCACGCCGGAGCAGGTCCCCGACGCCCTGGCCATCTGGGGCGACAGCTCCGACAACATCCCCGGCGTCAAGGGCATCGGCGAAAAAGGCGTCAAGAAGTTGTTCGAACACTTCAAGGGCCTCGACGACATCTACGAACGCATCGAAGAGGTCGAACCCAAGGGCGTCCGCGCGAAGCTGGAAGCCGATCGCGACAACGCCTACCTCTCCAAAGAATTGGCGACGATCCGCACCGATGTCCCCATTGAAACAACCCTCGATGATCTCGAACTCTCGTGGCCGCCTCCGGAGGACCCCGCCCGCCAGCTTTTTCAGGAGTTGGAGTTCCGCTCGCTGCTGAAGGAGTTCGGCGGTGCCATGCAGACCGTCGACCGCTCCGGCTACCGCCTCGTCACTGATGATGCCGCCCTGGCCGAACTGGCCGCGGAACTCAAGGGCGCGAAGAAATTTGCCCTGGATACCGAGACCACCGGCCTGGACACCATGCGCGACCGCCTGGTCGGCCTGTCCTTCTGCTGTGATCAGGAGAGGGCGTGGTACGTCCCGGTCGGACACGAGGGCTTCGACAGTCTCGGTCAGATGGAGTGGGAACCCGTCCGCCAGGTCCTCGGCCCCATCATGGAAGATCCAAGCATCGGCAAGACCGGCCAGAATCTCAAGTTCGACCTGAAGGTGCTCCGCCGCCACGGCGTCGAACTCCAGGGCATCGAGGGGGACACACTGCTGGCCGACACCCTGCTGTCACCCGACCGGCGTTCCCATCGGTTGGACGAGTTGGCCCTGATTCACCTGGGCCACAAAATGATCCCTTTCTCCGAGACGGTCTCCAAGGACTCGACATTCGCCGCCGTCCCCCTTGAGACCGCCCGCGACTACGCCGCCGAGGATGCCCACGTCACCTGGCTCTTGGATGAGAAGCTCAGCGAGCAGATCGTCACCGATGGCTTGTCCAAACTCTACGACGATGTAGAGATCCCGCTGATGTCGGTGCTGGCCCGCATGGAAATGAGAGGCATCGCCGTCGACAAGACCCAACTGACAACCTTCTCCGCCGAGCTGGGCGAAGGCATCGCCGAGGCCGAAAAACGCTGCCACCACTTTGCCGAAGGCCCCTTCAATATCGGTTCGGTCAAACAGCTGCGGGAGATCCTGTTCGAACGCTTAGGGTTACCGGTCATCCGCAAAACAAAGACCGGGCCTTCGACCAACGAAGCGGTCCTCAACGAGTTGGCGGCGCAACACCCGCTGCCCAAGGCAATCCTGGAATACCGGTCGTTGGTCAAGTTGAAGAACACCTATGCTGACCCGCTGCCGAAATTGATCCATCCTGAAACCGGCCGCATCCACACGACCTTCTCGCAAACGACCGCCGCCACCGGCCGATTGGCCTCAACCGACCCCAACCTGCAGAACATCCCGATCCGCACGCCCGAGGGCCGGCGAATCCGAGAGGCGTTTGTCGCGCCGGAGGGCCGGGTACTGCTCTCGGCCGACTATTCCCAGGTCGAGCTTCGGGTGCTGGCTCACTTGTGCGGCGGCCAAGGGGGATTCGCCGAGGCATTTGCTGCAGGGAAAGACGTTCACACCCTGACGGCCGCAGGCCTTTTCGGAATCGACCCCTCCGAGGTCTCGAGGCGGAAACGCTCGATCGCCAAAGCGGTCAACTTCGGCATCGTTTACGGCCAGAGCGCTTTCGGCCTGGCCCAGACACAGGACCTCAGCAGAGGCGAGGCGCAGGACTACATCGACCGGTACAAGGAACGCTTCCCCGAGATCGAGGTCTTCAGGCAAGAAACCCTGCAGTTTGCGAGGGACCACGGCTACGTCGAGACTATCCTGGGCCGACGTCGCCCGGTCGACCTCGAGGGCGGAAATTTCGCCCAGCGCCGAGGTGCGGAAAGGGTTGCGGTCAACACGCCTGTCCAGGGCTCGGCCGCCGATCTGATCAAACTGGCGATGATCGCCGTCGATCGAAGGCTGGCCGAAGAATTTCCAGGCCAGTACCTCTTGCTCCAGGTCCATGACGAACTCCTGCTCGAGGTCGACGAGGACAAACAGGACGCCGTTGCCGACATGGTCCGCCACGAAATGGTCACCGCCCTCGAACTCAGCGTTCCGCTGGTCGTCGACGTCGGCAGCGGAAAGACTTGGAATGAGGCGCACTGAATCACCGCCCCACGACCCGGTCACAATTGAAAACGGAATTGGAAACGAGAGATCTTCTTTCCAAGACCTTCAGCAGGGGACCTTTATCGGTCCCATATTGTGGTACCATAACAAGGGGAAAGGAACCGTCATGCCACAGCAAAAAGTAACGCTGGATCCGGAAATTACGGCAGAACTCGCCCGAGTTGTCGGCTCGCTTGGCTACCGAAGCAAGAGCGCATTCATCAGGGCCGCCATCGAGGAGAAACTCAAGGCAGAGCGACAACGCCTCAGGCAGGCTCTTCGTGATCGCGCCTACGAGATGTGTGCTGCCGAGCCGCCGGCGCCACTCTGGGGGGATCTCGAAGGTGAAGACTTTGAAGAGAGGTGAACTTTGGTATGTCAGCCTTGATCCCACCTTGGGAGACGAACTCTTCAAGACCAGACCGGTGGTCGTGCTCAACCCCGGTCACGACCTGCACCTTCGGCTCTCGGTCGTTGTTCCCGTCACCGGCTGGCGCCCCGGCTGGCAGGGAAATCCCTTCTTCGTGAAGATCGAACCCGCACCGACTAACGGCCTGGAAAAGACCTCGGCAGTAGATTGCTTTCAGATCCGCTCATTGAGTCACCGAAGGTTCAAACGTCAATCCGGACACGTTTCCGGCACCGATCTTGACCGGATTCTCTCGGCGGTTGCCCTAATCCTTGATATCGACTCCGCCCACTGTGAGACCGTTGTGTGAATGGAGGAGGCTATTTTCTATTTAAGAACGACAGCAGTCATATTCGTCATCTTCCTGGCATTAACAGCTCAACCAATTTCTGCGGAGGAAATAGTTGATGAACGGGCCTTCACCGACCGAATCCTTTTCGTGGTCACCGACAGCTCGGATCTTCGTCTTCCGGAAATCGAAATCATCTCCGTTGGAGAGGGATGGGCGGCGCGTTCTGACGTCACCAATCCGGATGGCGAGTGGTCAATATCTCGAACATGGCTATCTAACACCGAAAAGCTCTTGTTCTGCTGGCCTGACGGTCGATTCGAATGTGCCGTCATTACCGTCGGCGATCCGAAGCAGCTATCCCGGCAAATCGACGTAATGTTGCCGGACCCGGTGATGGCTCATCGATACGTCGTTCATCAAGCCGAACGAAAGGACTGAAAAAACAGAAGGCAAATTAGTCGCCGTTGGTTTCTTTGCGACTCTCCCGAACCGCCCTGAGGACTCGAGCGTCCTCCTGGTGTCGAGGATGATCGATTGCGCTCTTGATCTCCAATAGGCCCTCGAGATCGATCCAGTTGGCCGAGACCCTCCCGTAGGGTGCCTGGATCCTCCGTGGCCAAGCCTCTGAAAATGCCATAGAGACAACGTCTCGCAAAAGATCAATTCTGTTGGGAGCAACACCCAACTGCAAGATCTCATCCGGCGTTTCTGGTGACATCAGTTCGGGACTCCCGAACTCCGTCAAAGCCTGGTTCACCAATCGCACGTTGTCAGGATCGGGATCCAGCCACAGGTCGATATCCTTGGTATATCGAGGCTTGGCGTGAAAGATGAACGCCATGCCGCCGACGATGAGGTATCGGACACGATGCCGTTCGAACAGCTCGAGGATATCCTCAAAATCTTCGACCGTATCCATCGGTTACCCGTCGTGCTCCGAGGCCTCACGCCTCGCCGCCTCAACCAACTCGACCTCTCGGCGCATGGCAACAAGAGCCGAGAGGCGCTCTTGGGGAGTCCGACGTTGCCAGAACTCGAGATCCCACCGCTCGGCATCCTCAAAGGAGGTTGCTCGATGGGTTTCCATCGTCTCCCGTCGCCTCCGGCTGCGCTCCTCAAGTGTGTCCATACTCAGTATTTTAGCATTTCCGACTTCATCCTTCCGCCTTCATCCTTCATCCTTCATCCTCCGCCTGTCATCCTTCATCCTCCCCCAGCTCGACAACAAACCCCGGCCGCTCAAAATACCCACTGTCCACGACCTCACCGCCTTCGAAGACCGCCCACTGGGGTTGACCTCGACGGTATTGCTCGGTCATGTGCCACAGCTGTTTGGCCGAGTTGGCAGCCAGAACGTACATCACCCGGTCAGGATTGAAGGGATTGGGCAGGACCAGGAAGAGACCGTCGTCCGGATCGGCGTAGTCCCTCCCCTGCCAGCTGAATGAGTTCCTCCCCCACCGCACCCCGGCAGTCTCGGGGATCGCGGCAAAGAGCGCATTGTCGTCCAGCGTACCCAGGACCATCAGATCGTGTGTCGCCGCGGTCTCGGGGGTCAGCTCAGCGTCCTTGACCAAGGGCGGCAGGATCTCGATGTAGGCATCGGCCACCCTCTCCTGCCACCGGCGAGCCATCGTGTGATTGGCCTCGATCTGACGAGCGGTGCCGTAGACGATCAGTGTGTCGTGGAATTGATCAATGAAGTTGCGCCAAACGTAGAACGAAGCGTGCTCGGTCGGCAGATCGTGAAAGACGTCAAACTCGACCCGGTCGGGACGGTTTTCGAAGTGGAAGGTCTCACTGAAATCCCCCTCGATTTCGATCTCCCGAATCTCGCGGCGCTCTTCGATGTCGAACGCCACGCGGGAAACAAAATGGTAGGCCGGCTCCGGCTGCAAGATCCGGAATTTCACGTCCCACCCGCCCTTGCGCTTTTCGACGATCGACGCCTCAACCTGCGGCGCCGGAAGCCCTTGGCGATTCAGCCATTGGCGGACGAAGGCCTCCAACGGCTCAGCCGTGAACTCTTCAGCCGTCTGGATGAAGTCGGCAGTCGTCATCGTTCGTCCTTCGAACCGTTGGTGCACGGCCCGCATTACATCGAGGAAGGTCTCATTCCCCAGCAAGAGCCTCAACTGATGCAGGGCGAATGTCCCTTTGATCCGCGGCAGGAGGTAGGGACCAAACTGGTCGTAGGCCCGATGGGCCTCGAGCGCCCGCAGATCACGCTCTCGTGACACCGTGAAGAGGAAGCGGTTCTCCAGTGCGGCCAACTCGTCGGCTAATGCCTCGGCGGCTTCCACCGGGTCGTCTTCGAGACCGTCCAGCAAACGCCAGTAGGCCGCCGTCGCACTGATGAACCAACTCTCTGACGGCGTCGCCGGCCACACGGTGCCGTGCCACAGATCGTCACTGTCGATGTCGAAATCCTCTTCGACCTCACCAAGGACGATCTCCAGATCGTCGTCGGTCGCCTCGTCATCTTCCGACGCCTCCTTCACCCGCGG
>JAUWTC010000127.1 GCA_030609785.1 Holophagae bacterium | reverse complement strand
TTGAGTTCCGGAATTTCCGGCGCCGCCTCGATGATCAGATCGCACGAAACCAGGTCGGCCAGTTCGGTGGTGGTTGAGAGGCGGCCCAGGGCCTCGTCCTTGGCCTCTGCCGTGATTCCCTTGGCCCCTTCGCTCTTGGCGTAGGCCTTGACCAGTCGGTCGAGAGACCGGCTCATGTTGCTCATGCCCTTGGCGAGCACCTCGGCGTTGATGTCCGTGATGACGACTTCAAAACCGCTCTGTGCGGCGACCTGGGCGATGCCGTTGCCCATGGTCCCGATGCCGATGACGCCGATCTTCTTCAGTCCGCTCTTGCTCATAATGTCCCCTTTCTCCTCTCCGCGGGCGCGGAGATGACCGCTTTGCCGCGGTCGGACGATCATTCTAGCAAGGTCGAAGAGTCAAAGGGTCGAAGAGTCGAAGAGGGAAGGCAATTGAACCGCCAAGACGCGAAGAGCGCGAAGGAGCGCAAAGAGGGAGGGAATTTGTACGCGACCCGGACGGATCTCACGCCGACGATGGCTTCACGGGTCGCTGCCGGTTGCTCCTGTCGCCGAGGCTGAATCTGCGCCTGCACCAAGCCCTAAAGATGGACATTGTGGACGGAGTGGACTCCGTGGACTGTCCACAACGTCCAGATCAGGCATTCTTCGCAACGGCACCGGTTTCGGGAGGACTGCCCGGTGAAGAAGGCCTGACCCCGCACGCCCCGTTGGAGGGGGCGCTCGTGGTTTCCGGGCGTGGCCCCGGGCCTCGGGTATAATCTTCTCTCATGTCAGACGGCATTCTGATCACGTTTGAGGGCGGCGAGGGAACGGGGAAGAGTACCCAGATGGAGCGATTGGCCCAGCGTTTTCGGGACCAGGGTCGAGAGGTGGTCGTCACCCGTGAGCCCGGAGGGACGCCGATTGCCGAGGTGATTCGAAATATTCTGCTCGATCCGGGTTTGGAACCCGACGGCATGACCGAGCTTTTTCTACTTGAAGCAGCGCGGCACGATCACGTCGAAGGCCTGATCCGCCCGGCGCTCGAGCGGGGCGCCGTCGTCTTGGCCGATCGCTTTGCCGATTCGTCGACGGTGTACCAGGGTTTCGTCAGGGGCCTGGGTGCGGCAGTCGTTCGACAGCTCAACATCATGGCCACCGGCGGATTGGAACCTGATCTGACGCTGGTCTTCGACCTCGACCCCGATGAGGCCATCGGCCGGGCCCACGGGCGGAACGCCGCCGAAGGGTCGGCCAGCCGGCTCGATGAAGAACCCTTGGCGTTCCACCGTGAGATCCGCCAGGCCTTCCTCCGTCTGGCTCAGGCGGTGCCGGAACGGATTCGGGTCGTCGATGCGACCGGGTCCGAGGATGAGGTCTTCGGCCGGGTCCTTGCCCTGGTCGAGGCGTGGCGATCATGAGCGGTGAGGTTCGGTCCTTCCCCGAAGCGGCGTTGGACCGGGAGCGCTGGGGAGCGAACGTCGACCGGGTACTGGAGCGGGTCGTCCTGGCGATGGAGAACGAGCGTTTTCCCCACGCCTTGCTCCTGGTGGGGCCTGAAGGCCTCGGCCGGGAACTGGCGGCACAAGAAATCGCCATCATGTTGGTGAGCGATGGCGCCCCCCAGCCCTTTGCTGAGACCCCGGTTGCGGATCGCATTCGAAAGGGACTGCATCCGGATGTCGTCGTGCCACAGGGCGAGGGCGCCAAGGGACTGATCAAGATCGAAGCCGTTCGGGAGATCGTCAAACAGGCGCCTGGGCGGCCCTTCGAGGGTCAAAGTCGCGTGTGGATCATTGACGGTGTTGACCGGCGGCTGGAGGCCGCTGCGGCCAATGCCCTCCTCAAGGTCTTGGAGGAACCGCCTGCCCACGTGCGGTTCCTGCTTCTGGCCTCCAACCCCCAGGCGGTGCTTCCGACCATCCGGTCCCGATGCGCCCGCATGATGATGCCGGGCATCGTCGGTTCCGGTGGGGTCCTCGGTGAGGGGAAGACGCCTCCGGAGATTGCCGTCTGGGTGGATCGGGATCCCGGGGTTGTCGACCTGTTCGAGAAAGGTGTGGCCGGCCTTCAAAAGGTCGTGCGGGGTGATGTTCAGACGGCCATTCGCTTGTCGACCGTCTTTGGCACCGTCGACGGGGGAGTCGAATTGTTGGCGGCGGGAGCGCTGGAACTGGCGGCCGGTAATGCTCAGTGGGAGGGCGCCGAGGCCTGCGCCGGCATCGCGGCAGAACTCCTGAGTGCCGGAAGGCCCATCAAGATCCTCGGGCTCAGACCGGAACGCCAGATCCTGTCGTGTCTGTTGAAATGGGGAACGGGGCGGGGTGGGATATGAAACTGGAAACTAGAAACTGGATACTGGAATCAGGCGTGCCAGAAGGCAATTGAACCGCCAAGACGCCAAGAGCTCAAAGGTAACGCGAAGAGATATTGAACCACGAAGACACGAAGAACACGAAGAGGAAGCAAAAGGGAGGAAAGTTGGGATACTGGGTGGGAGCGCGGGGTAGGAACCGGCACGCTGGCCGGAGGCCAGTGGAACCGTCAGGTTCCGGATCCGAAGGATGCAGTGCGGGCACTGCCCCGCATTGTGTCCTTTGAGACGGGACGAGGTCGAACCAGTGGAGTCAAGTATCCAGTATCCAGTTTCGGCTCGATAGATGGAGGCACGTCACGTCCAGGGATTCGCTGGATATTAGGGAATATTTTGGGCGCCCCGGCACATTAGCCCTTCGAAAGGAACCCATGGAACCCACACGCATACTGCTGGTCAATGCGATCAACCCCTTCGTCGAGGCGCAGAATCGATATCCCGCCTTGGGGTTGGGGTATTTGGTCTCCATGCTGCGGCGGGAGATGGCGTCTGAGGTCGATGTCCGGTTGATCGAGTGGGGCGTCGAGGATCAGATCAAGGACTTCAAGCCGCATCTCTTCTGCGTCTCCTCGGTCTCGCAGAACTTCCAATTGGCCAAGCAGTATGCCCAGACGGCCGCCGAAGCCGGCATCCCGGTCATCGTCGGTGGCTACCACATCACGGAGGTCCCCGAGAATCTGACGCAGTCGATGGATGTCGGCGTCATCGGGGAGGGCGAGTACACCCTGCTGGAGTTGGTCGAGGTCTTCAAAGCTCACGGCTCGTTGCCTTCATCGGCCCTCGCCGCGGTCGACGGCATCGTTTACTGGGAGGCTGGAGAGCGGGTGCAAACCCAAAACCGCGAGGTTGTCGGGAAGAGCACTCGGAGCCTTGACGAACTCCCGATGCCCGACCGGGACATGATGCGGGTCCGGCCGCACTCCAACATGTTGACCTCGAGGGGATGCCCCTACACCTGCTCGTTTTGTGCCTCGACCCGGTTCTGGCCGAACATCCGCTACTTCTCGCCGGAGGTGATGATCTCTGAGATCAAGCACCTCCGTGACACCTATGGCGTCCGGTACATCACCTTCCACGACGATCTGTTCATCGCCAACGTCAAGCGCCTCGAGGCCCTGCACGAACTGGTCATGAGCGAGGGCCTGCCCCAACAGGGATTCCGCTTTTCCTGCGCCTCGTCGGCGACCCGGATCACCGACGACATGGCTCGTATGCTCAAGGAGATGAACTTCGTCTCGGTGTCGATGGGTCTGGAATCCGGGAACCAGGAGGTCTTGACGCGGCTCAAGGGCAAGGCATTCAAGGTCGACATCAACCAAAGCGCCGTCGAGACCTTGAACCGTCATGGCATCCACCCCCACGGTTCCTTCATCATCGGCGAGCGTGAAGAAACCCTCGAGCAGATGCAGGAGACCTACGACTTCATCAAGGGAATGCCGCTGTCGCTGGTCAATATCTACGTCTTGACGCCGATGCCCGGCACGCCGGTCTGGCACGAGGCCAAAGCCAGAGGCCTGGTCTCGGACGACATGGACTGGGACCAGCTCAACATCTCCTTCGAACTGGATTGGCAGCGGGTGATCCTGGTGTCGGAAGCAGTCGATCGGCGGGACCTGCACCGGATGTACCTGAAGATGAAGCGCCTCAGGCTGTTGAAGTACGCAAAAGCCGTTGCCGGCCACCCCTTCCAGATGGACCTGGTGGACTATGCCAAGGCCAAGGTCGTCGAAAGGGCCTACCGCCTCAAGAGCCGCGTCTTTTCGGGTCGCGGCACGATCAATCAGGGGCTCGATCGAAGGGCTTGACCGCAATCCGCGGCCGAGCATCACCGTGACGTGCCCACCTCGGCCGTTGCTCGTTTGAGAAGGTCGGCAACGCCGAGCTTCATCGCCCAGTGACGGAGGTAATGCCAATCGAGATCCTGGCCGACGGCCATGAGCACACCGAGGACATCCCGCCACTGGCGGTCGGACACCTCCTCGCCGATTCGATACCATTGGAGTTTCCGGAGGATTGTGTCTTCGGCGGTCTTCACCATGGCCGATATGGGTGGATCGGCTGAGATCTGGATGGGCTGGCTGCGCTCGAGTTCGAGCTCGTCAAACTTACCGGTGCCCTTGGCGAAAAAATCGATCTTGAAGCCGGTCGCGAGATGGATCGCGTTGAACGATCGATGTCTGAGGACCGCCTCTCTCGCCACATCGAGGTCAACATAGAACTGGTCACGCAACCGGTCTATAAGGAGGGCCACGGTGCCGGCATTGAGGTCCACGACGAGATCCGCATCCATCGTCTGGCGCGGCACGCCGTGGATCGCGCTCGCGAAGGAACCACCGAGGTGGTAGCGGACTTCGAGGTTTTCGAGGATGCCGATTACGTGAAGGACGACCGACAGCGACGCCGGGATCTCCCGACTCATGGCCCAGATTCTGTCGGGCAGCCCCAGGCTCGTGTTGCTTCTTCCTCTCCCCACAGGAGGTCCATCAGCATGCGGTGCAGCTCGGATTCGGTGGCATCCGGAAACCGCGACCGCAGCCCGGCCAACATGAGCGAACGGTTGGATTCGCAGCAATCGGCCAGCAACTCCAGTTTGCGCCAGGCCGGCAGCGATCTCAGGATCTCGATCTGAGCCCTCTCTGCCGAGTTTCCGGTGTCGTGTGAAAGGGTTCCCATATGCATCGAGTCTACCTGATCTATTGAGTACCCTGACACCCGCGACATGAAGTCAGGATCCCGGTACGTCACCATGTCGGCACCGTCTCCCAGCCGGGAAACGGCTCGTGGGTCAGCGTCCAGCCGGTGGAGGATTCCTCGTCGCGCACGACGCGGACATTGGTGAGGGTCTTGAGCTTGGCGATCAGCTCCTCGTGGGGCAGGGTGTGGAGCGGGGTTTTGCTGAGGTCGGGCATGGGCCAGAGGCGAAGGGTGCTGTCCGAACCGACCGAGGCAACCCACCGGAGATCGGGTGAGATGGCGACGTATTCGATCGCACCCTCATGGCCCTCCAGGAGATGCGCTTCGCCGTCGGCAACGCGACCGACGCGAATGACACCGTCGGAATCACCGGTGACCGCGATGGTTCCCCCGGGGTCGAGGGCGATCACTCTGACACAGCTGCCAAAGGACGGCAGCGCCTCGGCCGTTCCAGCAGCCAGATCGTAGAGCTCCGGGATGTCGCAAATGTCCCCCTTCGCGGGCGGCCCGCACCTCGCGGCGCAGAAGCTCGCGGCGCCGTTCGTCCTTGAACAAATCCACCCGCATCGCCTTGAGGGCGACCTCGACCCGCAGCTGGAGGTCGAAGGCCCGCCAGACCTCGCCCATGCCGCCGCGGCCGAGTTGTGAGCGGATCTGGTAGCGGTCACCGAGAACCTGGCCTGGGGCGAGGAAGCCTTCGGGTAGGCCTTCGGTCGGCGCGCTCGGTACCGGCGTGCTCACGTCACCATCGATGGGTCCGCCTTGAGACATTTTTGGCCTTAATTCTCAGATTGAGTGTACCACCGGGCTAGCAGAGGCCTCGCGGCCGACTCTCATTTCTCGATCACGCCGGCGGCCTATGCCCTGCAGGCTCCCAGGCGACAACGAAACTGAGCCCGCCACAATCGCTCAGGTTAGGTGAAATTCATGCGGCGATGAGACCGCCCATTCACCGCAAAAAATGCGGTAATTGCTCGCATCCGAAGAAAAACCCGGATACAATCAACGCATAAGGTGCGGTGAAGATGACGTTTATTCACGAAAGACCCGGGTGGCCCCAGTTCGTATGGGATAGCGAGGTTCTCGCTGCCCCCCTTGCAGCGGTGCGCCACAGGCAGGGGAAGCATCTCGGAAAGATGGAAGCTCTGAACTTCGATTTCCGCGCAGAGGCGAGCCTTACGGTGCTGACGAGTGACGTGGTGAAGTCCTCGGCGATTGAAGGGCAGACCCTGAATCCCGAAGAAGTTCGCTCGTCAATCGCGCGCAGACTTGGGCTCGAGGCGGCCGGTCTCCCCAAAGCGGGGCGCGAGGTCGAAGGCGTGGTCGAGATGATGCTCGATGCCACTCAGAACTTCCAGGCGCCACTTACCAGTGATCGCCTCTTCGACTGGCACGCGGCACTATTTCCAACCGGAAGAAGCGGTATGAGCCGCATTGCAGTGGCTACCTGGCGCTTGAGGGAGACGGACCCAATGCAGGTGGTCTCGGGCCCAGTCGGTCGCGAAAAAGTGCACTACGAGGCGCCGGCGGCCGAGCGCCTTGAATCTGAGATGACCAGGTTCCTGGGGTGGTTCAACTCGCCCCCGTTGATAGACCCTGTTCTCAAAGCCGGGATTGCTCACTTCTGGTTCGTTACCATCCACCCGTTCGAAGACGGCAATGGCCGCATCGCTCGGGCAATCGGTGACATGGCGCTTTCACAAGCCGATGGCGCCAAGGACCGCTTCTTCAGCTTGTCCTCGCAAATCGAGGCAGAACGAAAGGAGTACTACCTGCAATTGGAAGCGGCACAGGGCGGTACTCTCGAGATTACGAGGTGGTTGGTGTGGTTCCTCGGCTGCCTCGACCGCGCAATCGGAGACGCAGACGCAACGCTTGCCGCCGTGCTGTACAAGGCAAGGCTCTGGCAGCGAATCAACCGCCGGCCGGTCAGCGACCGGCAGCGCAAGGTCCTCAATCGGATGTTGGATGAGTTCAAGGGCAATATGACCACATCCAAGTACGCCAAGCTTGCTAAATGCTCGCCGGACACGGCGCTGCGTGACATCCGCGAGCTGCTGGATCGCGGCATCTTCGTGCAAAACATCGGCCGCGGCCGGAGCACGAGCTATCGACTGGTCG
>JAUWTC010000181.1 GCA_030609785.1 Holophagae bacterium | reverse complement strand
TTCTTGCCGATCCAACCCAGGCCTGCCCGAGCGGCCCACTCTCGTTCCAGGGCAGGGGCTGTGTCGACGCAAGCCCGCCACCCTGTGCCGGGCTGCAGGTCAGTCAGCCAGCGTCCGAGCCTTATCAGTTTCTTCTTGAGAATTCGGTGGTAATCGCGGCCCCAGGCGTATCTGGAAATCCACACGGTATCCGTGTCGGTCGATGATCGACTTTCGGGCTGATTGGTGTGATAACTCAAGCCTACGGCGACGACGGATCGGCAGCCCGGAAGCAGTCGGCGGATGTCGCTCCGGACGTCAGCCGTCTTAGCCATGTAGGCCATCTCTCCGTGCATCCCGGCGTCCAACCAGCGTCTCAGCGCATCGACGCCCCGAGTCTCTCCCGCTGCGGCAATGCCTACGAGGTCGAAACCCTCGCCGAGCGCTTTGGCTCTGAGGTCGGATGCCAAACTCATTCCTAATGCTATCAGCTGTCAGCTTGGCTGCTTGCAACATTCCGACCGTCACGATGCGGGGCAGGAGCCCCGCGCTCCAGGATGCAGTCCCACATTCCCTATAGCTTCTCTCTTTGTGGCTGTTTCATGATTTTTGCAAACGCCCAAGTTGTCAGCTCTCAGCAGGGCGGTCGGCCTGAACCCTGAGACCTGAAACCTGCGACCTGTATGCTGCCGGCACCTGGGTTTTCTCAACCAAATAAAAAAACGGGAGGATGACCTCCCGTTTGAAGCTGTCGTATTCCTGACGATAGATTATTTCAGGAAAGAACCCAGCAGGCTCGATCCCAGTTTGCCGATGCCGCCGCCCTGGAGTTGCTGCATCAGGCCGTTGAGGATTGACTCTGTCATGGTGGTACCCGTCAGTCCTTGAGAATGAAGGAGACCTTCATATTGACCCGGTATTCGGTGATTTTGCCAGCACAATCCCGAGGATTGGAAGGGCGGTTTTGTTAGGCTCTGGGAGGTCGGAACAGAGATTGATTGAACTCAAGGGGGATTGATCCATGACACAGAGGTATTTTCGGGCCTATGCCGTGGTGCTGGTTGCACTGAGTTTGTGGTCAATCTCCTCCGAAGCCGGCAAGCCGGTTGTGCCCCGCGGAGTGTTGGCGATGTCCTCCGGCGACCAGGTGGTGCTTGTCGATCCCGCAGCGCCGGGCATTCGTTCGTTGGAGACCGGACCGGTGGGTTTTCTCTTCCCCGCACCGGCCGGTGTTCTTTTCGCCCCTGATGTTGTCAACAGCCGGACGACCGTCATCGATATGCGTTCGGGCCGGGTGGTGGAATTGATCTCCGGAGTGACCATGCCTCACTTCGGGCCGCGGAAGGATCGATATCTCGTGGTTGCCGGCGCATTGACGATGGTCAGTTTCCCCGAACGCTCGCTGATCTTCAGGATGGAGGGGGCATTCGACCGACCGTGGCAAGTCCAAATTGGCCCGGAAGGGACGACCGTGCTCATTCTGGAACGAAGGCCTTCCGGGGAGGGCGGCACGACGATTTCCGCGGTCGATCTCATCCATCGGCGGGTTGTGTACAGCAAGAAGTTCGACCACGATCTCGTACGGTTTGCCATGGCCCCGTCCAGGGGAGTGATGGCCGTCGTCGATCGAACGGCGGGGGATGTCGTGCTGCTGGATATGATGACTCTGGCGGAGATTCGGCGGCTGCCGGTTCCGGATGGGGCGACCGACGTCGTGACCCTCAAGGACGGCAAAGAGTTGGTGGTCGCGGGGGCCTCCGGGCGTTTGCTGCGGTGGACGCTCAAGGTCAAGAGCGATGCTTTAGAGGTGGAACCGGACGACCCGATCATGATTCCCGGTCGTACGATCCGGTTAGCCGTTGGGCCGGAAGGGCGGCTGGTGGCCGCCGCGACCGATCGGGAGCGCCTGATCGTTATTGACTCGAAAAACGGCAAGGAGATCGGACAATGGGCGATCCCACCTTCACTTCGTGATTTCCAGTGGATCGATACCGAGCAACGTGGGCCGTTGCTGCCTTCATGGTCCGACAGCGGCTTCGGCCCGGAGGGAGTGACGCTGGGGCCTGAGAAGAAGCAATGAACGTCGAACGTTCAACGTCCAACGTCGAAGTTCGCGTGTTTGGTCACCGGGTGTTTGGGTGACGGTGTCGGGAGGGGACCGTTGCGGGGCAGTGCCCGCACAGCATCCTTCGGATGCGGAACCTGACGGTTCCACCGGCCTTCGGCCGGCATGCCGGTTCCTACCCCGCGCTCCTGCAGCGGTGTCCCAGGACTCAAGATTGGAGCGCGGGGCTCCTGCCCCGCAACGGTCCCTTCGATAAGTCTTCCGGCATCCCAACCTCACGATGCACGAACGGATTCGTGCGCTCCAATTCAGCCCCGAGTTTCACAGCGTCTTAGCCTTCTGGCCTCCCAGCCTCCCAGCTTCCCAGCATCCGATCAATCGGATGCTGGTGGCTTGGGCTTCCGTCTCCGTCGCCGACGTTTTGCGGGTGGCTTGTCCTCGTCGGTCGGGTCTCCGGCCTCGCGTGGAGCCTTAGGGGCACTGCGGTGTGGTCGGCGTTCCCTGCGGTGAGGCGGCCGGCGGTAGTGCGATCCGTCGTCTTCGACCTTATGGCCTTGCCCCCTCGGGAGGACCTCGGCGTACAACTCGTCGTCGGCGAACACGGTTGGGATCTCGTAACCGACGAACTTCTGGACGGCGTCGAGGGAGTAGACAAAATCTTCGCAGGCCAGCGAGAACGCCTTGCCCTCGGCTCCGACTCGGGCGGTGCGGCCGATGCGGTGAACGTAGTCCTCCGCGTCCTGCGGGAGATCGTAGTTGATGACGTGGGAGACGCCCTCGATGTGGAGGCCGCGGCTGGCGACGTCGGTGGCCACGAGAATCGGCAGTTCGCCGTCCTTGAATTGATCCAGCACCTTCAGGCGCCGTACCTGCTCGACGTTGCCCGTCAGGCCTCGAGCGACGAAGCCGTGACGCTGCAATTCCTGGACCAGTCGCCGGGCGGCGATCCGTGTGTTGACGAAGACCATCGTTCGGGTGGCGCCCTCCCGTTCCAATAGGCCCAGCAGTAGCGAGAGTTTCTCCCGGGTCGAGACGTGGTAGAGCTCCTGGTGGATGGTGTCGGGCGTCAACTTCTCCCGGCTGACGACGATCTCGGCCGGGTCGTCCATCTCACGCCATCCCAAGGTGGTCACGCGGCGGGAGAGCGTCGCTGTGAACATCAGGGTCTGCCTTTGGGTGGCGTGCGGGAGGCGGCGCAGGATCCATCGCAGGTCTTCGGAGAATCCCATGTCGAAGAGGCGGTCGCATTCGTCGATGATGACGACCTCGGTCTCCCTGAGGGAGTAGGAGCCCTGCTTGTGGTAGTCGATCAGCCGGCCGGGCGTGCCGATCAGGATATCGACGCCTTTCGCCAGTTCGGCGCGTTGTTTGTGATAGTCGAGGCCGCCGAAGACGACATGAATCTTGAGGTCGGTGTGACGACCGACGTCGTCCGCATCCCGTGCCACCTGGACCGCCAGTTCGCGAGTCGGGGCGACGATCAATGCCCGCGGCACGTCATCCGCCGAGGTCCGGGGCGTGGTCAGGAGCTTGTTGAAGGCCGTCAGAAGATATGCCGCCGTCTTGCCCGAGCCGGTCTGGGCCTGTGCGACGATGTCGCGACCTTCAAGAGACAGTGGCAGGACCTGGTCTTGGACCTGGGTCAGGCGGTCGAACCCCAGGTCTCGAAGACCCTGGTTGATTGATTCGGGAAGATTGAGGGAGTCGAATTTTGTTTCTGAAAACAGGGAGCTGGTCTTGGTTTCATCGTTCATCAGGCGCGGATTGTAGCACCCAACCCAACTGAACCGGGACTAACATGGTCTCGGTTCAGTTGGGTTGGGTATGATGACCTTGAACGGAGAGAGTTTTGAATCCTGTGAAATTGTGTGTGCTATTGGGTTTTTTGGCCGGCCTGGGATGGGCCGGGCCCGCCGTCCAGGGAGAAACGCCCGTTGCCGAAGAACGGGTGCTGCCCGACGGGCTGGAGACGTTTTTGCGCGCCCAGCAGTTGGAGAACGAAGAGAACTACCGTGAGGCGGCGGAGACCTACGCTCGAGCCATGGAGCAGGCTCCCGAGGTCAACGAGATCCGGGTAGCCTACGGGTCGATGTTGCTGGACATCGGAATGCCCCAACGGGCGATCGACGTACTGGATGGACGGGAAGATCTGGATTGGTATGGAAAGAGGGTGCTGGCGCTGTCCCTCGGGCAGATGTCGGCTCAACAGGCGGAATTGCTGCCGAAGGCCCGAACGGCGTTGGAAGAAGCTCTCGCCGAGCGAAGCGATGATCCCAATCTTCAGTTGACGTTGGCGCACGTGCTGGCCGCACAGGGTGACCCCGTCGAGGCCGAGCAGATCATGGCCGATCTACGCGAGGCCATGGGGGGAAGCGTTCGGCTGGAGTTATTCCACGCGCAACTGCTGGCGGAGAGCGGCAGACCCGGGGAGGCAGCCGAGGTTGTTGCTCGATGCTCACAGCCTCCGGAGGCGGTGGATCAATGCCGGGAACTCCGGGTCCGGGCGCTGGTTGCTGCAGGTCGGATCGGGGAAGCCGGGGCCGAGTTGGCGTCGTGGCTGGAGCTCGATGATCTGGATGGGCATCTTCGGGCCGCCGCCCTGCTGATGGACGGCGGGCGTCCGGACCGTGCCCTCGGGCTGGTGCGAAAGGTGTTGACCAAGGAATCAGACTCGCCTGGCGCCAACCAGATGGAAGCGATGCTGCTGGTTGAGCTCAATCGGTTCGACGAGGCTCGGCCCCGGTTGAAGGCCTTGCTCAAGAAAAATCCGGACAGCCTCGAGTTGCTTCTGGGGCTGGCCTGGACCGAAGCCGGCGGTGGACGGGGTGACATCGAGAAGGCCCGGGGGTATCTGGATAGGGCTTGGGAGCTGGTCTCGGTTGACGCTGCGTCGTCGATGGCGACTCGCGTGTGTCTCAACGCGGCCCAACTGGAGGTCGTTGCGCGACATCCGACTGCTGCCCGCGAGTGGCTGGATCGAGTGGCCGATGTTCGGTCGGCCGGGCCGCAGTTGCCGTTCTTGCTGGCCGAAACCTACAGGATCAACGAGGACTGGGCCGAAGGCGCCGCGGCATTGTTGCGCTTGCAGCCGCAGCTGATCGAGACTCTGAGGGCCCCGGCGTTGGCTCTGGAGATCGAGTTCCGAATGAAAGCGGGAGACGGAGCTGCCGTAGTACGGCTGAAACCCCTGCTCGAGAGCGAGCGCTTTTCTGAGGTGCTGATCGCCCTCCAGGTGATGCAGTCGTTGGAGCGGTGGGATGCCCTGGAGAAACAGAGCGCAGAGGCTCTCGAGAGATTTCCGGACGAACAGGCATTGGCCTTTATTCGAGCCTCCGCTCTCGAACGCGGTGGTCGGCCGGACGAGGCGTCGGTTGTATTTGAGGAAATTCTCGAGGCCGACCCCGGCAACGTTGATGCGGCCAACTATTTGGGCTACATGTGGGCGGATGCCGGGAAAAACCTCGATCGGGCCGCGGAGCTGATTCGGTTCGCCGTCGAAGCCAGTCCCGGGAATTCGGCCTACCTCGACTCGCTGGGGTGGGTCGAATATCGCATGGGTCGGCTGGATGAAGCGGAGCGCTGGTTGCAGCGGGCGGTTGAACTGGGCGGTGAGGATCAAGGCACGGTCGTGGCCCACCTGGGTGAGGTCCTTCTGGAGTTGGGACGGGATGACGAGGCCCAGCGATTGCTCCAGCATGCCCTGGACATCGGTTGCGAACATCCTGACCACGTCCGGGAGCTGTTGGATCGCATCCGTGAAGAGAGACGCCGGGGTGAGTAGGTTTTCATCTCTGAGAGGCCTCGAAAGATCGAGGCCTGGGTTGGTCCTTCTTGCGGGGATTGTGGTGGTTCTGGCCTGCGCGGGTTGCCAGACGACAGGGCCGGCTCAATCGGCGCCGGAGCCATTGTCCTTTGAGGTTGAGGTCGCCTCGCTCAGGAGGCCCC
>JAUWTC010000336.1 GCA_030609785.1 Holophagae bacterium | reverse complement strand
GGAACCCGAGCGCATTCTCGAGTTGCTGGAACAGCACGTTCTTAAGATCGCCCCTCCGGAGGTTCGGGTTTCGGTCAGTCGAGGCCACGGCGGCCGTCCGTTCCTGGCTCCAACCGACGACCCACACATGCGCTCTGCATTCGAGGCGATGGGGCGGGCATTCGAGGGACAGGTGCATTACATCCGGGATGGCGCCTCCATCCCGATCGTGGCATCCATCCAGTCAAAACTCGGTGCGACCTGCCTCCTGCTCGGTGTCGACGTCCCAGAGGGACGCATCCACGGGCCCAACGAAATGCTGATTGTGGACAATTTCCACCGCGGCACCGAAATGATCGTGCACCTTCTCGAGTTGCTCTGACATTCTTCCCAAACGCGGCGGTGACAGGAGACTCGCTGCCGACCCGCTATTTTCGTCCGTCCACCTTCGTCAGGATGTCCTCGATCTGATCCCGGTGAACCGTCACGTACAACATCTTCAACCTGACGAAATCATCGCGGTAGAAGTAGTAGCCCTTGAACTGCCCTTGGCGGGACGAGCGGTTGGAGTCCTTGATCAGGAACCAGTCGTGCCCATCCAGCCGAGTGTGACCTACCAGGTGGATCCCGTGATCGTCGGTAGTCGTACCGTTGTCAAAGCGAAACTCCCGCGCGCTCTGGTCGATCAGATCGGCCGGGATGTCGAACGAGGGAATCACCGCCACGTCCTCGAAGCCGTTGAGACCAGGTTCCGAAACGTCACCCCCGATCACCAGGCTTCGACCGTCCTTGATCGAGTCCAGGATGATGGCGTACCAAATATCCAGCGGCACATTGACCGTATCGGCGCCGTGCCACCAGTTGTCCGGGACCGCGTACTCTCCACGCGCCCACATCGGCTGAGACAGGGTCGACATGACGGTGACGTAGTCCGCCGGATCGATGCGGCATACCTCACCCAGGAACGCTTGTGGCGACAGTTCGGCCCCGTTCCACATGACAGTCTCCGGCGGGCGGCCCATCGTCACGTCCAGCATGCGGCGAACCATCACGATGATCGTCTCCTCGTCCCAGAAGTTCGAAGCCTTGCACCACCCGAGAAATGAGTTGACCTTTTCGAGCATCAAAAACTGGTTGAATCGCTGGTCGTCACCGATCACCCCTTCGTAGGCCGAACGCGGTACGACCCCGTGCTCGGCGAACACCCGCAACATCGCCCCGGATTGCGAACCGTGGTCAACCAGGCTCTCACCGCGGGAGGCAACGAATCCCCTGGCCTTGGCGACAAATTCCCAGTAGGCCGTCCACATCTCCGAGAGCTTGATGTCCTCACCGTGCAGGCGGTGGATTTCCGACTCGATGTACGAGGTCGCGGAGAAGCTCCAGCACGCCCCCGTCAAGTACTGCGGCGTCGGCGGGAAGTGCCACATTCTCGTCGTAAACGCCTCGGGTCCCTCAGGTTTGACGAGGCCCGAAAGACCGAAGCGGAGTTTTTGGGCCGGCTCGGTCCTGGCTTCCTCGGCTTCCCGGTAAGCTGCGAGAATTTCGTCCGTCTTGGCCTTGGCGGCTTCGACCAATGCCTCATTGGCCGCTTCCAACTCGTCGATCACCGGATACTCCGCCTTGTCGACGTAGACCGCCACATCCCGCTGGGGTTCGTCCGCGCCACCGACAGCAACCATTGCCAGACCGATCACCACCACCAAGGACGCCGAAAGTACTAAACGCATACCGCCTCCATTCCAAGCGATATCTTAACCCGTACTTCTCACCAATGATCTGCTGCGGCGCGAAATACGCAGCAATCTGTGGCGTTTTCTTGAATTCGCTCAATCAACATAGTGCGAACTATGCCTCATTCGCTCATCCTGCGAAAACACCGCATCTCACCACGTCTTCCGCACCTCGCGACGAAAATTGGTGAGAAGTGCGGGTTAACCCGCATTCCAAAGAAGGACTATGATCGAAAAACGCGATGTTGGCACCTGGAGGTTTTACCCATGACCGAACTGACCCACTACACACCCCCGGACGCGGCTCGCTGGACCGGTAGAGTGGACGATCTCGAGGATCGGGATGCATTTCGCTGGCATCAGGTCATCGAATGTCTGGATCTCTCAGCGCCGGGTGAACAATTCGCCAAGCAGACAGCTCAAGGGTTTTGCCTCATCGGCTATTGCTGCGACCACGGGGTGGCACTCAACCTGGGAAGGACCGGCGCCGAGAAGGGACCGGAGGCGATCCGGAACCAGCTCGCCAATTTACCAGTCAATTTCCCGGAAACCGTTGGTCTTTACGACGGCGGGGACATCCACTGCCGGGATGGTGGTTTGGCAGGCGCCCAGCGAACGCTGGCAGAGGCGGTGGAACGAGTGCTCTCGGCCGGCCTCTTTCCTGTGGTTCTGGGAGGCGGCCACGACCTCACCTTCGGTCACTACCTCGGAATTTCGCAGCAACTGCCGAACTCGAAGCGGCTCGGCATCCTCAACTTCGACGCCCACCTCGACCTGAGGCCGCTGCGCCCCGCTGCGACCTCGGGCACGATGTTCACCCAGATCGCCGCCGAGTGCCGGGGTCGAAGCACGGAATTCTCCTACTTCTGCATCGGTACCCAGAAATCGGCCAACACGGTCAGTCTGTTCAGGATGGCCGAGGGACTCGGGGTCGAGACCGTACTGGCCAAGGACATCAATGATGCCGACCTGGCGCCGGTCACACAGAAGCTCGATGCCTTCCTTGCCGACAACGACGCGATCTATGTGACGATCTGCGCCGACGTCTTCTCCTCGGCATTCGCGCCGGGCGTCAGCGCTCCGCAGCCCTTCGGGCTCCAACCCGAGACCGTGCTGCGCCTGCTCAAGCACGTACTGGACTCGGGCAAGGTCGTGACCTTCGACTTCGCCGAGGTCTCACCGCGTTTCGACAGCGACGACAACACCGCAAAGCTCGCCGCCGTCTTTGTCTATGCGCTGGTCAACACGTTGGCCGAATCGAGGAGTTGAAGCCAAACGAGGCCTTTTCGCCGTCGGGCGTCTGATGGGAATGATCCTGGCCGCCCTTGCCGTCCAGTTATTTCTGGACGGCATATCGACATGATTGACCTAGAGCCCCAGCCGGAAACTCTCACACGGCCACACATCGCGAATGAGGCATTTAGAAGTCGAGTTCTCCCACCGTGGACGACCAGTTCGAGGTTCCGCCGGATTCGAAATCGTCGGCGAAGACAAGGATGCCGCAGTCGCCGAATGGGGAACCGTCAATCCGTGTTCCCGGAGAGAACAACGACTCGCCTGAGCCGGATGCCTGGGTGTGCAGATTACAAGTGCCGGTGAGGTCGGGATCGAGCGTTACTGACTGATTCTGATCACCCTCGCAGCCGGGCCCGCCGTAGGTAAACGAATCGATCTCCGAGGCCCCGTTCAGCATGGTTACACTGTCGCCGCTGTTGTTGAGTGAGAGACTGCCGGTTGAAGCGGTCTGGACGATCGCTCCGCCGAAGATTCCGTTTGGGGACCCCCCACCGAAAACCACGACCGCACACCCGGGTTGTGCGATTGTTCCAGCCGGGAAGGTGTGCCGAACGCTGTCCGAATCACTCAGAGTCAGCCCGGAGAGGTCCAGAACGACTGCGGTAACGTTGACAGCCTCTATGAACTCGTCGTCGTAGGCGTCCCTGATACCATCGCCGTTGGCGTCTCCGGCGAGACCGGAGGCCGGGTCGGCCAGTATCTCGTTGATAACGAAGTCTCCAAGCGATGGAGATTGACCCAGCGAAACTGTTGGTGGAATCAGCACGAGCATCGAGACGACCAGTGTCACTGCGAGCGAAACAACGCTACTCCTCGCAGGCCTAGCAGCGCCTGTCGGAATTCGGTCAACATCCAGGGTTTCCATGGTCTTCCCCCTTCCGATCGTTAACTTGTGTGATTCTACGGGAAAAATTTTATCACACGTCATGGAATTCCCGGGTCTGCGACCTTAGCAGTGCTGGTGGCATCGACATTTCTGCTGAAATTCTTGACCAAACGAGGCCTTGTCGCCGTCGGGCACCTGATGGGCATGGTCCTGGTCACCTTT
>JAUWTC010000150.1 GCA_030609785.1 Holophagae bacterium | reverse complement strand
GCTGCACACCGGCGACGTCGGGTACGTTGACGACAAGGGGTTCGTCCACATCACCGACCGGATCAAGGAATTGATCGTCACCGCCGGAGGCAAGAACGTCGCGCCGCAGCCGATGGAAAACGCCCTCAAGGCCGACCCCTTCATCGGCCAGGCGATGGTCATCGGCGACAAGCGCAACTTCATCAGCGCCCTCATCGTCCCCGAGAAAGAGGTTCTCGGACCGTGGGCGAGAGAAAACGGCATCGAGGGTGATCTGATTGCTCTGTGCCATAACCAAAGGGTGAAGACCCACTACCAAGCGATCATGGACGCAAGGATGGAGGGCTTCTCGAGGTACGAGAGGGTGAGGAGCTTCGAGCTCGTGCCCGATGAGTTCAGCCAAGAGGCGGGGGAGCTGACGCCGACCCTGAAGCTGAAACGGCGAGTCCTCCTCGCCAGGTACAAGGGCCTCATCGACGGCATCTACTCTTGATGGATGGCATGGTGAGTTGAATTTTGCCGGCAGCCTGGGACTTCGGTATTGTCTTTTTGAAGATTGATCCATTGTTCAACTGTCAGCTGAAACCAGCGCATATTGATCGGATATGTGTTTGAGATCACATTCGAGATTTGACAAATATTCTGCACCTGCCATGATCCTCCGGCGGCCCGACTGGGCCAGCAGGTGAGTTCTTGGGGGTTCTCATGCGACGTTCATTGGTATTCCTGGCAGTTCTCGGATTATGTGTCGGTGCGGCGGGCGCCGAAGAAGTGTGGGTCGATTTCGGATCTCACCGTAGTGCGAGCCCTACCGAGGTTCAGATCAGTCGGTCTGACACCTCGGTATTGGAACTGGAGTTTGAAGTCCCGGGTGTCATTCTCGAGGCGACCTCGGCTGAAGGACGTGCCTTCACTCGAGTGGTGATTCCGGGAGCGGGATCAATCGGCGACATCGGCGCCCCACAGTTGCCGGCGTTTCGGCGGTTCGTCGAAATTCCCGAGGGAGGGACGGTTGCCGTAGATACCAATGTGGTCGAGTGGCAGACCGTTGATCTCGTTGCCAGAGGTCTCTCGGGAGTTCTCTTGCCGGCACAGCTGTCGATCCCGAAGTGTGATTGCCAGGAGGCCAGGGATTGGCGTTTCAGTTTCAAAGAGGCTGCCTACTCGGGCATTGTCGGGCATGAACTGGTCAGCGTTGAAGCGCCGGTGACGATGCGGGATCACCGGATGGTGAAGTTGGCCTTTGCCCCGATTCAATATGACGTGGACGCCGGGACTTTGCGCGTTGCGTCTCGGGTCAGCCTCCGCTTGACGTTTGAAGGTGGAGATGATGTTGCGACATTCGCGAGAAAGGACCGCCTTTCCAGCCGAGCCTTTGACGCTTTTCTGGGTCGTGCCACACTCAACCTCGGTTTCTCAGACCCAACCGACGATAGGGCCGCCGGATGGGCCTATCCCGATGATGCTCCGATCGAGTTTCTGATCGTGACGCCACCGGCCTTCGTCGCCGATCTCGAACCCTTCGTTGATTGGAAGACCAGTTGCGGCTACAACGTCACGGTGGCGACGACGGCTGTCACGGGGACAACGACGACAGATATCAAGGCGTACATCACCGGCCTCTACAACGGCGCAACACCTCCGGTCTACATCCTGATGATCGGTGATTCGCCCGGCGTGCTGGCGACCTACACGACAGGTAATGCCGGTGGGGGAACCGATCTGCTCTACGTTCAGATGGACGGGGATCTCTATCCCGACATGATGATTTCGCGTTGGCCGATTGACGATTCGACCGAGCTCATTAATATGCGCGACAAGATTCTCCATTACGAGCAGCCGACCGCCGCCAACTCGGCCTGGTTGAATCGAGCCCTCTTTCTGGCAGGAGACGATTACATAGGTCGAGTGACGACCCACGAGGACGTCATATCCGAGCTGATGGATCCCCCGCCGAACAGCGCCGAAACCGAGCTGTGGTACGGCGACACCCAAAACCCGACGACGGCTGATCTGATCGCCGACCTCAATACCGGCCGGGCCTGGGCGGTGTACTCGGCGCACTCGGGGCCTTCGGGTTGGTCCGGCGATCCGCCATTGTCCTCGGACGATATGCCGAGCTTCGGCAATACCGACATGTACCCCATTGCTCACGGGCATTCGTGTAGTTCCAACGAGTGGGTGAACTATGCCGATGTCTTCGGCGAAGCTGCGGTCATTCAGCCGTCCAAGGGCTTTGTCTCCTACTGGGGCGGGTCCGCCTCGACCTATTGGGATGGCGATGACTGGCTGGAGCGCGGGTTCTTCGACTCGCTGGTCGAGGCCGACATGGCGGTCAACGTTGGGGATTGGGACGGCCATTTTTCGGCCGTTGCCTCGTGTTATGCGGGACTGACCGAGGTTTCCCTCAACGGTGGGGGCTCCGCAGGAGAGACCTACTACTGGGAGATCTACAACCTCAACGGCGACCCGACCCTCGATCCCTTTACCCGGCAGCCCACGGCCATCAATGTCGGGGCGCCGGCTGCGATCGCCCCTTCGGCAACAGACACTTTTACGGTGACAGTGACCGACCCATCGGCCGCTGCGGTGCCAGGCGCCCTGGTCGCTGCGTCTCAGGACGGTGTCCTGTTGGGCGCCGGTTACACGGACGGTTCCGGGACGGCGATTTTCCACATCGATGCTCCGGCAGCGGGAACGCCTTTGCTGGTGCGGGTGACCGGTCACAACCGCCTGCCGACCGATGAGAGTGTCATGGTCGGCGCCGAGGCTGATGGCGTGGTGACTCTCAACGCTTCGGTCTATCCCTGTTCGGCAACGGCCGTCATCGATGTCTTCGACGCCAATGCCACCGGACCGTTTTTGGTGACGCTGCAAACGGCGCCGGGGAATTTGACCATGGTTACGATGACCGAGGTCGGCGACGTTGCCGGACACTTCCAGGGTTCGGCGGTCCTGGGCGCCGACCTGATTGTAGCGGACGGTGACACCCTGTCGGCGATCTACATCGACGAGGACACCGGGTCCGGGGGGCCCGAGACCAAGACCGTCACAGCGGCGGTCGACTGTGCAGGGCCGGTGATTTCGAATGTGCTGCTGTCGGTCAGCGAAGGCAGCATGACGGTGACCTTCGATACCAACGAGCCCGGTACGACGGTCGTCATATACGGCACGTCCACTCCCCCGGCGACGGTAATCAGCTCCGATTCTCTTGTGACCTCCCATATGGTTGAGATCGAGGGTCTCGATTCCTGCACGACCTACTATGTGCAACTCGCCAGTGATGACGCGCTGGGCAACCACACCGTCGACAACAATGGCGGCGCCTATTATTCAGAGCAGACCAGCGGTTGGCAGGCCTTCTTCTCAGAGGATTTCTCCGCCGATCCGGGCTGGGCGATCGACAACGGCGGCAACGGCCACGGATGGGCCTTCGGTGTGCCCCAGGGCCTCGGTGGTGACTACGGTGGCCCGGATCCAACGGCAGGCTTCACCGGCGACAATGTCTACGGTGTCAACCTCGCGGGAGACTACGACAACGGGCTGTTGAATGATCAATTGAAACTGACCACGCCGCCGATCGACTGCGGCGAGGCGACCTCGGTCTTTTTGAGCTTCAGGCGCTGGCTGGGAGTCGAGCAGCCATACTTCGATCACGCCAGGGTCCAGGTCTCGCTCGATGGTGGGTCTTCCTGGGGCGACGACCCGGTGTGGGAAAATACCGATTATGTCGAGGAGAGCGCCTGGTCCGAACAGACGATCGATCTGACCAGCATTGCCGCCGGTCAGTCGGATGTCAGAATCCGTTGGACGCAGGGCGAAACCGATTCTGCCTGGCAGTATTGCGGCTGGAACATTGATGACGTTGTGGTCGAGGGCGCGGCGCCTTGCGGGGAGGCCGCAGAGCTGTTCCTTGACGGTTTCGAAAGCGGCGACTGCTCGAACTGGACTCTTGAGGTTCCCTGATCCTTTTCTATCACGCTTACACGACCGCCCACCTCGATGGTGGGCGGTATTTTTTGTCACCTAAGCTGAGCAATTCTCAACGGCGATCTGCACCCAGCCCACGCTGGCTCCTTCGGAGCCTCCACGCCTTTGGCGTTGCAGCCCTTCGGGCCGGCGCCGGTTCCTAATCCTCGGGCCCTGGGTGGCCCACGAAGCATCCATTGGATGCGGAGCTTGGGGGCTCAACCGGCCTGCGGCCGGGCGTCGGTTCCTGCTTTCAAAAAGCCTCAACAGACCTTCGGGTATGCCTACGTTTTTTTCAAGCACCAGAGCCTCAAGGCTTTGGCACATCTCATCCGCCAGAATCACTCAACTCAGGTGTCAGCCGGTCCCCGCTTGCGTATGATGAGGGGAAGGGAAAACTCATGAGTGAACCAGAATCGCTGCTGCCGAGCCCGGATCACAGAGTGGCCAAACGGAAAAATCCGTGGCTGAAACTGGCGGTGGTCGTCGTCGTCGTCGTTGCAGCCGCCCTGGTGCTTCGCGCGACGGTCCTGGCGCCGGAGGTTCCCGTTGTGACTGTTGCCTCGGTTGTGCGAGGCGAGGTTGAAGAGACGGTGACCAACACGCGGGCCGGAACGGTCAAGGCGCGGCGGCGGGCCAGTCTCTCTCCCCAGATTGGGGGCAGGGTAGTCGAACTTCCCGTGTCGGAAGGGGACCACGTTATTGCAGGCCAGCTGCTCCTCAGAGTGGACGCCGCAGTCCAACAGGACCAGCTGACCCTGGCAATCGAGGATGTCCGGGCGGCCTCGGCTCGCTCGGATGAGGCCTGCCTGGCAGCGGTGCTGGCGGTGAAGGAGCTGAGTCGCCAGGAGGGATTGCACCGCCAAGGGATTGCCAGTGAGGGCGCCATGGACCGGGCCGTCAGCGAACGAGACCGGAGTGAAGCTTCCTGTCGTGCCTCAAAAGCGGGTACGGAGCAGGCCCGTGCCCGTGAGGCTCTGGCTCGTACTCAACTCGACCAAACTCGAATCGTTGCACCGTTTGACGGTGTGATCGCCGAAGTCAGCACCGAGGTGGGGGAGTGGATCACGCCCTCTCCGCCTGGGCTTCCCATTCCCCCGGTAGTCGATCTTCTCAATCCTCACTCGCTCTACATCAGTGCTCCGATCGACGAAATGGATGCCGAACGGGTCCGGGTCGGACAGGATGTCCGGATCTCGGTGGATTCGCGGAGAGGCGAATCTTTCAAAGGCCGTCTGGTCAGGGTGGCCCCCTACGTCCTCGATGTCGTCGAGCAGAATCGAACGGTCGAGATCGAAGCGGAATTTTCCGACCTGGAGGCCGTCGGGTCGTTGCTGCCCGGGACATCCGCTGATGTCGAGGTGATCATCGAGCGCCGTGGGGACGTTCTCACGGTACCCTCCACAGCGGTTGCAGACGGACGGAGGGTCCTGGTCGTCGTTGACGGAATCCTGGAAGAACGGGAGGTCGTCAGCGGGCTGGGAAACTGGCGAACGATTGAGATTGTCGAAGGACTTGGCGAGGGCGAGACCGTCGTCACCCTCAGGCGTTCCGCGAAGTTGCAACCTGGCGTCGAGGTCGAGATCAAGGAAACACAGTGATCGAACTGATCGATCTCTGCCGGACGTACCGGATGGGATCTGAGGACGTCCATGCCTTGAACAAAGTTACTTTAAGCATCGACCAGGGGGAGCACATCGCAGTCGTCGGTCCCTCAGGTTCCGGAAAGTCGACGCTCTTGAATATTCTGGGGTGTCTGGACCGGCCGACCTCGGGGTCCCACCGGTTTTCGGGACGGGAGGTGGCAGACCTCGGGGAAGACGAGTTGTCCCATCTTCGGCAGCGTTGGATCGGCTTCGTTTTTCAGTTCTTCCATCTCTTGCCGCGCCTCGACGCCGTGGGCAATGTTGAAGTGCCGATGATTTTTTCCGGTGTGGGACGCGAAGAGCGGCGGCAACGAGCCCGCCGGGCCCTCGAATCGGTTGGTCTGGGACATCGGATGCGTCACAAACCGGAAGAACTCTCGGGTGGTGAACGGCAGAGGGTCGCGATCGCTCGGTCGGTGGTGATGGGTCCTCAACTCCTGCTCGCAGACGAGCCGACCGGGAATCTGGATCGGCACTCGGCAGAGGAAATCATGGAACTGATAGAACGAATGAACGCCGAGGGACTGACGCTGATTGTCGTCACCCATGATCCGGCGGTTGCCAAACGGGCAGGGCGGATCATCCGCCTCGAAGATGGTCGGGTGGCCGAGGGTGGAGCTGACGTCCCACCGCAGATATGAGAGTCCTCGACCTGATTCGCTTTGCCATTGGGGCACTGGTGGGCCATCGATTGAGGACGGTGTTGTCGGTCGCCGGCGTAGCGGTCGGAATCGCGGCCGTTGTTGCACTGACCGCTCTTGGGGAGGGAGCGCGGCGGTACGTCACGGGGGAGTTCGAGGCGTTGGGCGCCAATATTTTGATCGTCATTCCGGGGAGAGTGGAAACGACCGGAGCCATGCCCTTCGGGGGCGTGACACACGATCTGACTCTTGACGACGTCCGCGCAATGAGAGGACGGCTCAAGAATGTCCTGCGGGTGGCGCCACTGGCGATGGGAACCGAAACCGTTCGGTTCGGGGGACTTTCCCGGTCGCTGCCCGTGGTTGGGACCACGTCGGACTTTCGGGAGGTTCGCCGGGTGACGATGGGTGCCGGCCGCTTCTTGCCGAAAGGGGACATG
>JAUWTC010000140.1 GCA_030609785.1 Holophagae bacterium | reverse complement strand
GATCAGTGGCTGTTATCACACCTCAGGCGGAACCATACCGACACTGGAAAGCGACAGCCTGCCTGGAATGTCATTCCCATAAGACCAATAAATACGGTCCCACTTGATGAGCAACCCCGATCAAACCCTGCAAGAGCATTTCTTCGGCTACGACCATGTAACCATCATCGAGCGCCAGAGGGGATGGCGCATGTTGAACCTGAAGGAAATCTGGGCCTACCGAGAACTCCTATGGGTACTGGTAGCCCGTGACATCAAGGTTCGCTACAAGCAGACCGTATTGGGCGCCGCCTGGGCCTTGATTCAACCGTTGGCGACAATGTTGCTTTTTTCTCTGGTATTCGGCCGGCTGGCGAAGATTCCGTCGGACGGCTTTCCGTACCCGATTTTCGTCTTTGCCGGCCTGCTGCCGTGGACCTTTTTCGCCAACGCCCTGACGGCATCCAGCAACTCGCTGGTCGGTCAGCAGCAACTGATCAGCAAAGTCTATTTCCCACGCCTGATCATTCCGCTGTCCTCGGTGGGCTCGGGTTTGGTCGATTTTGTCATATCGTTTGTGATCATGCTGGCACTGATGGTGTATTTCGGTGTGGGCTGGAGCCTTCACTTGCTTGCCGTGCCTCTGTTGATCGTAGCGGTTATCTTCATTGCCCTCGGCATCGGTACCCTCCTCTCGGCACTGACGGTTTCCTATCGTGACTTCCGCTACGTGATCCCGTTCATGGTGCAATTCTGGATGTACGCGACACCAGTGGTCTACCCGGCCAGTCTGTTTCCCCAGAAGTGGCAGTGGTTATTGTATTTGAACCCAATGGCCGGCTTGATCGAAGCGTTTCGCTCAGCGTTTCTCGGGAGCCCTTTTGCCCCTGGCGGTATCGCCATCTCCACCCTGAGTGCAGTCGTGTTTTTCCTGTTCGGAGTGTTCTATTTCGAGAAGATGGAACGCCGGTTTGCGGATATTATCTGATGGTTGAACCCGCGATTCGCGTCCAGGACCTGGGCAAGGAGTATCTCATCGGCGGCGCCGAGTCGTACCAACAAGACTTCCGGGAGATGTTGACCAACGCCCTGACCGCACCGTTGGTCAAGTTGCGCCGGCTGGGCGGTACGGATCACGAACAGAATCGCCTCTGGGCACTCAAGGACGTCAGTTTCGAGGTGCAGCATGGTGAAGTTATCGGCATCATCGGCCGCAACGGCGCCGGCAAAAGCACCCTGCTCAAGATCCTGAGCCGAATCACCGAACCGACCGAAGGCCGTGTCACCACGCGCGGCCGCCTAGCCAGCCTGCTGGAGGTTGGAACCGGATTCCACCCGGAATTATCAGGCCGCGAAAACATTTTTCTGAACGGGGCCATCCTGGGTATGACTCGCCGCGAGATCCAGCAAAAATTCGATGAAATCGTTGCATTTGCTGAGGTCGAACGATTCCTCGATACACCGGTTAAACGGTATTCCAGCGGAATGTACGTGCGCCTGGCCTTTGCGGTGGCTGCCCACCTCGAGCCCGAAATCCTGCTGGTGGATGAGGTGCTTGCGGTCGGGGACGCCAGCTTCCAACAGAAGTGTCTTGGCAAAATGGGTGATGTCGCCAGCGAGGGGCGCACTGTTCTCTTCGTCAGTCACAACATGGGTGCCATCAGAGCACTGTGCAAACGAGCGATCCTACTGGACAACGGTACTTTGATAAGCCAGGGGGAGGTCGGTGCTGTTGTCAATCAGTATCTGAAATCCGGCGAGAATCTCGAGGGTCCGATGGTTCAGCGTCCCGTGAACACATCCAGGGATGCACAAATCACTCGAGTCTCTGTTGTTGATACCAAAGGTGGTCTAGCGGCACATCATCCGTATGACAAGCCGTTTGTTATCCAGATTCAGGTCCACGTCCACAATAGAGTTCCCAGCGCCTACCTGGCGTTGCACATTCACGACAACGAACTGAGAACATTGCTGTTTTCACGACATTTCATACCCAGTGAGGCGACTGAGGACGGGCTGGAAACGGGAGTTCACGATTTTGCGGTCCAGTGCCCAGCACCCTTGTTGGTTCCCGGTGGGTACCACATCAGCGTTCACCTCGCAAACGCCTCTCCATCGCGAGTCTTCGACAGGGTTGATCATGAATGTCATTTCGAACTCGTTGACAGCGGTAGCGAGACAGCGAAGCGGGGATTTCCTTGGAGGGGCAGCCTGGCGGTGCCCTTGCAGTGGGTCGCAAAATGATGACGCGGGAACTCACCGTCGAAGACTGGCCACGAATATCCCTGGTGATGCCCAACTTGAATTACGGCCGGTTTTTGGAGAACGCGATCGAGTCAATTCTGAGCCAGGGGTATCCCAACCTCGAATTCATCATGGTGGATGGGGGAAGCACGGATGGTTCTCTCGAAATCATCAACAGGTATCAGGCCTCGTTTTCCCAAACCATCATTGGACCTGACGAGGGCCAGGCCGACGCCATCAACAAGGGACTTGCAAAGGCCTCAGGCGAGATCTTCCAGTGGATCAACTCTGACGACCTCCTCGAACCCGACGCCTTGTTTTCCGTCGCGCGAGGCATCAAAGGCCATGATGCCGTCGCAGGGGTTTGCACCGACTTTGACGCCTCCGGCACAGAGACCCCCGTGAAACTGAAACGCCTGTCGAGTGGGTTGATGATCCGGCATCCAACACGAGTGACTTTTCATCAGCCCGCCTTGTGGCTGCGGACCGAAGGGGTCAGGGCATGCGGAGGCATCGACTCTCGATTTCACTTCATGTTCGACTATGACCTCACGGTCCGGTATCTCGATCTTTTTCCCCGAGTCCACTATGTCGACAACTCGTTGGTCAGATTCAGGTTGCACCCGCGATCGAAAACGACCACCTCACACACCGAATTCTTGAGGGAACGAAGAGAGATCGTTCGGAAACTCGCTCAAAGTGACTCCTCGAGGCTCCGGCGCTTGGCCCGCCGAATGACAGCCCGAATCGACTGGTGGGATCGCCTCATAGAGATCCAAAACATGCCGACGTCACCAGCAGCCCGGGCAATGCTCATCACACGCGAGACTCTTCGCCATCCATCGACTCGGGTGGGTCGAGGGACCATGAGGACCCTCTACGGTCTTCTGATGAAATCCTGAAATCCAGGAAAGCCCTGCCAGAGTCCTTACCGCTTTTCCCATAATCGTAATGAATCACATCAAGGGCTTTGTGGAGTCCTTGGTTGCACGTGACCGTTCGGGCCCATGTACCTGGCAACCGTGGCGTTGAACGCCTCGGCGATGGACTCGCCGCGTTCGAAGCGGAACCACTCGTGGTCCAACTCGACCCCCCCCTCGACTCGAGCTCGCACCCAGGTGTCCGGATTCCGCAGATCGAGGGAGTACTTGACGATCGCCCCCACATCGCGCCGGTAGAAGCTCACAAATTGTTCGTCGCGAGTGGGAGCATAACGGGTCAGGCTGTGGGCTTCGTCCTTGTCCGGCGGTCCAAGTAATGACCGCGCTTCAGGATCGAGTCGCTCCTCGACGCCGAACAATCCGAGCAGGGTTGCGGTCACGTCGATCGTCTCTCCAAGCCGGGTATCACGACCAGTCGTTTCGCCGTCGAAAACGACAAACGGAACCCGCGCCACCTCCTCGTCTTTGTGAAAACCGTAAAAGGCCTTGCCACGGTCGAGAATGTGGCCGTGGTCGGCGGTGAGGATCACCACCGTGTCTTCAAACCAACCCTCTTCGACGAACCGGTGCATAACATCACCGAGGGTCTCGAAGCCCAAGGCGATTGTCTTCCTTCGGTCCTCGCGCCACCCTGAGATGGTCTTCTCGGTCTCTGGGCCGTAACGATAATCGGCCCCTCGGATCGCCTTCTCGGCGGCACCGCCGCCCCCCACCGGAACCAGGTCATTCCAGAGTTCTCGCTCGGGGCTCTTTTCGAAGGACGGAAAGGCGTGCACCATCAGGAAGAACGGCCCACCGGCCCCGCGGAGCTGACGAACCTCTGCCAGGATGTCCTCGGCAAAGGAGGAGCGTCGCGGCGCGATTCGCCTCGCCGTTCTCCCCAGCCAGTGGACGACGAGGCCGTCCCTCGCCTCCGCATTTCGGCAGAGATTGTAGTCGAGGCCCATGAGACGCGGCAGCCAGGAAAGCCGGTGGTTAACGACCGATGACCTGAAGCCCGAGTAATTCTTCGCGGCGTGAGAATCCGGGGTCGCGTTGAGGTGGCAGGCAATCCACCGTGTCCTCACTCCAGCGTCCTGCAACAGACTAATGAGGTTGTCGCGGCCGCCAACGCACCCGGCCAGAGAGCCGCTGAAGAGTGTGTCGTAAAACCCGTAGGTGTGGGTGTGGTTCGTGTAGACGCCGTCGAAAAGCAGGAAATGCTCGGCAAGGTCCGCCAGAGACTGTTGAGACCCCTCGGGGCCTGGACCGTACTCGACGATCTCATGCGTCGGCAGGCTGTCCACAACGATCAGGACGACGTTGTCCCTGGCCGGTCCCGATTCCCCGGCAAAAAAAAGCGGGACCACGAGGAAGGTAACCAGCGCAATAAGGCCCGCGGTAGCGACGAGCGCACTGCCCGCTCCCAAGCGGTCCGCGACTGTTGGGTCCGCTGCGCTTATCCGGACGATAACGACCGCGACCGCGACGGCCACCAAGTTGACGATGAGCAATTGCCACGCTACGTCAGCACGCCACACGTATTTGTTGTCGATCAGGTTGACTATGAAACCGTAGCTCAGAAGAAAGAGCACGATCCGCTCGAGGATACGGCTGAGGCCCAACCAGGCCGGTGAGCTCGCCAACCAATGCACAACGACGAGCGGCACAAGGAAGACCGCAAACACCAGCCAGGACAGATACACAAAGAACCGGCCCAGGGTGAAGAGGTCAGTCTTGAAGAGAAGGCGATCCTGGATAACTGTACTGAACAGGACGAGTACAGCGAAAAGAACGACCGAGTAGAGCAGGTGGTAGGGCCGGAGGCGGCCGGTCACAGTGTTCTTTTCGTGCATATCAGCATGCTCCTCGTCGGGCGGTCGGACTGGGCGACGGCCAGGTCGAAGTGCTCCTCGAGGGCACTCGTGACCTCGGGGAGCGAGTACGTGATCGGCCTGCCGTGGTCGATCAGGTGGAGGTTGTCGTCGCTCGGGTCCACGTACTCGAAAATGAGGGTCCGTTCGGTTACGGCATCGAGCACCTCGGCAATGCGCCTGAACGGTTGTTTGCCGACAACATGGAGGTGGTGCATGAGGCCGAGACACAACACGACCTCGCTTCGCACCCTCTCGAGGAGCGGCCGAAACTGTCGCGCCATGAAGCCGAAGGCGGGGGTTGGGCCGAGGATGTCTGCGATGAGCGGGAGCACAGTCGCGCTCCGTCCGCGGGCTTCGACAAAGAGCGCGTCGACAGCAGCCTCACTGGTGTCCACGGCTGTCACGCGGGCGCCCTTTTCGGCGGCCAAGAGAGAGAAACGACCGGTGTTGCAGCCGACGTCAAGCACGGTTCGAGGGAGCAGCTTGTCAATGATGCCTGCGACCACCGCGACCTTTCTGCCCTGGTCGACGTGATCGGAAATCTCACTGTAGTAGTCCTGCCACGGCCCCCGTCGAGGCCTGACCCCGGTGGCCTCGACCCGCCGCCGCAGACGGCGGAGGAATTTCCGGCGCATCCCCGGCTCAACCGGGACTTTCATGATTCGCTCCTGGAACCGTTGCTTCCTGCCGGTGTCCTTCCCCAGTCTGGCTGCCAGCTTGACAGCGAGCATTGAACTCAGGTGCCGGAGGGGATGCCTGAGGATCCCCGACGCCGTCTGATGGAGGAGGAGCTCCTGCTGGGGAATGCCAACGACAACGTCGAAAAGAAGCTTCCGGGCGATGGTCCCTTTCCCCATCGCGTACAGGTCGAGCGGGTTGAGGAAAAAGCTCAGGAATTGCTGATAGGCCTGCCACGGCAGATTGCACCCGATCGGCGCGATCGACGTGAGGTCGATGAAGACCGATTGAGGACCGTCAAAGAGGACATTCCAGGGGTGGGCGTCCTGCAGCCAGCAATTCCGATCGGCCAACTCGAGGTTGAGCGCGACCGTCGTTAACGCCGCCTCCTTGAGCATCGACGGCGGCCACTCGACACAGTAGGACTCGGGTTCAATGCGCCGGTGTCGCAACACGAGATCGCAGCCGACCTCGTCGATCCGAAATGGCGCTCGCAGGGTCTCAACGAGGCCGACATCATGCGAGAGTCGGTCGAAGAATCCGGACTCAAGCATCTCCAGGTACAGGTCACGATGGCCCGTAACGGCGCGGTAAATCGACCCCTCAAATTCGAACACGAAACCGTTCGGGTCGACGTACGACGACCTGCTGACGGCGATGTCAACAAGCGAGAGATTCCGTCGCTCCTGATCAGTCGCCATTTTCGAGCTTTTGGGTTTCCTCCACCGGCTCCCCGGGGTCATCACCCTCCCCGCCGTCCTCCTCGTCCTTTCGCAGGCCGAGTTTGACTAAAGCACGCTTGATGAGTTGCACGGGCTTTGTCACGACGGTCAGAAAAAAACCGAACACGAAGACGAAGATCGCCTGGAACAACATACCGACGATCCCGGGGTCAACATAGGCAGCCGCCACGCCCGGAAAGGCAATCACAAGAACGAGGACCGTGCCAACCGACCGGACCGGCACGGGAAGACCAACGGTGGCGTGGCCACATCGGACTGACGGGGTGCCGAGATCTACCATCGGCGCATTCTATCCCGAATCTCCCATCGGAACCAGCCTTGGCATCGGCCACGAGGACCACAACACCGAATGCCGACTGAACGCCTCGATAAGGGTAGGCCCGATCAGAACTCTTTTTTCCACAACGGATCCCGGACCACCTC
>JAUWTC010000250.1 GCA_030609785.1 Holophagae bacterium | reverse complement strand
CGGCGGGTCCGAAGGCCTCGACCAGGGCGATGGCGACTGGATGAGTACTTTCGACCTCCAGGGCCGCGGTCAGAGCCTTCGCCCTTTCCGAACCCCACCAGTGGACGACTGCCATGCGACCCTCGGTCACGGTTCCCGTTTTGTCCAGGAACATCTGCCCGGACCGGGCCAGCACCTCCAATGCCGCGCCGTTCTTGATCAGAATGCCGGACCGGGCCGCAGCGGCCAGGGCTGCGCTGACGGCCAGGGGTGTGGCCAGGCCCAGGGCGCAGGGGCAGCTGACGATCAGCAGGGCCACGGCGTGTTCGACCGCGTGGTCGGGGTCCAGGGGCAGCCAGATCAACAGCGTCATCACGGCAAGGACCAGGACGGAGGCAACAAACCAACCGGAAATTCGGTCGGCCAATCGCACGATTGGGGCCTTGCGGCGGGCCCCGTCTTCGACCAGTCTCATCAGGCGCCCGACGCGGGTTTCTTCACCGGCCTCTTCGATGCGAATCCTCAGGGGTGCGCTTAAATTGACGGTTCCTGCGTGGACGTTTTCGCCCTCGCCGATTGTCTCGGGCCGGCTTTCGCCGGTCAGGAGTGAGCGGTCCAAATTGGATCGTCCCTGAACGACGACGCCGTCGCCGGGCACGGTGTCGCCGGCCAGAACTTCGACGATCGATCCGGAGCCGAGGGCCTCGATCGGCACCTCCCGAACGCCGTCGTCTTCCACCAGGCGGGCGGTCGAAGGAGAAAGCGAAAAGAGGAGTTCCGACGCCCCGGCTGCCGCTCGTTGTTGACTCTGCTGAATGTAGCGGCCCACCAGAAGGAGGAAGATCAGCGCGGTCACCGACTCGAAATAGATCTCACCGCGGTCGAAGACGATGTTGAGACTGCCCTGGATGAACCCGGCAAGGATACCGACGGCGATTGGGAGGTCCATATGGAGAGTGCGTGTCTGCAGGGCCCCGACCGCGCCCCGGAAGAACGGTCGTGCGCACCAGGCGACCGACGGAAGGGTCAGGACCAGGCTGAGCCAGCGAAAAACCGCTCGGTGCTCCGGCGAGATGCCGTAAAAATGGCCGCCGTAGAGGGCAAAGGCCAGAAGCATGACGTTGCCCGCCAGGGCGCCGGCGACGGCGATCCGAATCAGGAGGGCCCTGCTTTCCTGCCTGGCCAGATCTCTCGTCGACGCCCCGCGGAAGGGATGGGGTTGGTAGCCGACTTGATCGAGAAATTGGGCGATCTCGGAAAGGGACGCTACGGCCGGATCCCAGGTGACGACGGCGAGGGCCCGCCCAAAGTCCAGGCGGATCTCAACGACTCCCGGCATGGCGACCGGGATCCTCTCAACCAGCCAAACGCAGGCGGCGCAATGGATGCCTTCGAGGTAGAGTTCGACTGTTGCGAGGCCGTCCGGCAGACCCGTCACGTACCTTGCGAAGAATGCGGGGTCGTCGAAATCCGCAAAGGCCCTGCCCGAACTCTTCGCGGGTTGAGCCTCCTGATCCAGGCGTTTCCTCAATCCGTAGAAGCCGCCGAGTCCGTGGTCGTGGATGATCTCGTAGGCCAGGCGGCAGCCGGAGCAGCAGAACTGCAGCTCGGCCTCGGCATCAATCAGGCCGGCGGGGACCGGAAGGCTGCAATGGTCGCAAAACACCGTATCGCTCATCGGTCAACCGGCGGTTAGCACTTCCGCCAGCTCTTTGGGTGTGATGGCTGGTATCGGGGAGGCCTTGAAATCGGTGACGTTTCGCGTGATGACCCAATCACAGTGGATTGTTTCGGCGGCAGCGGCTACGACTGCGTCCTCGAAATCCTCCATCGGAAGACCGCGGGCCCGAAGCATGATGTCCCGGCCTTCTCCGACGACCTCGAAGTCCCCGAGGATCCAGTCGATCGCTTGGTTGGCGCCATCCCGGTTAGCAAACCTCGAAACGAGATAATGAACCGTCGTCAGGGCGTGACCCGGTACCGCACCACCGATTACTCCCCTCGCAATGTTGCTGAGAACTGCGGCGGAGGCGCCATAGTGCGGTTCCCGTTTCTGGATCACGTCGAGAAGAACATTCAGATCGACGAGGACTTTCATCGGTGCTTCTCGAGGAGGTGATCGTGGTAGAGCGCTTCGGCATCCACCTCCGTCGGCACGATTCCCGACACCCGAGCCACTTTCGGATGGATGTCTTCCTCAGAAGTCCCCTCCTGCAATCGCGTCAGGAAGCGACTGAGCACCTCGGTGACCGTCAGTCCATGTTCCGCTGCGTACTGCTTGAGGAATTTCAAGCTTTTGTCTGGCAGTCGGACCGTCAATTTGCTCCGGCTCGGCATATTTCACCTCCGTACGGCTATTTTATCATAAACGTACGGCAGTCAAGGCGGGGTGGGGTTGGACGACTGGTCCAACCCTTGAATTCCAACCCCGGCCTTCGGGCCCGCGCAAGCGCGTCCCGCTCGGCGCATTTCCCTCAAGGGGCGGCATGGTGGGTATCGGGAGGACATCGCCCCTTGAGGGAAATGGCCTCGGCGGCCTACGGCGTGGGCCGAGACTCGGTGGCTGGTGCGCTCGCCGAGCGTTGCCCGGTCGGGCATTCTTCGCAACGGTTTTGACTTCGGAGGGTCTTTCTGGTGAAGAATGCCTGACCCGGCACGCGCCGTTGGAGAGGGCGTTCATGGATTTGGAGGGTGTTCTCAGCATCAGCGACGGATGGCCAGGGCAGAGCGTCAGGCGCCAGGGACAGAGGCCGCGTCAGCGGCAGGATCGGAGGCAGCGGGCCGCGGTCTCCGGACGCTGTCCCGGTCTCTAATTCGGGCTCGGGAACGGGAACGGGAACGGGCTCGGGCGGGGGAGGGGGACGGTCGCAGATCCGCTATTGCCGGCCTTCTGGTGCAACCGTTGGAGATTCCTCTACCTGCTCATCCTCGCAGCAGGGCATCTTTTCGGAATCCAGGTTCTTGATTCGCTCCTCGGCACTGACACCCTTGTTCTGAATTTTCGACAGGATCGACATGGTGGTGTCGGGTCGACGGACGATGGCGACGACGCCGATGGTCACCAACAGAATCGCAGTCAACATCGGTGCATGGCGCCGAAAGGGAAGAGCCATCGCTTGGGCTCCAAAACCGATGGCCAGCAAGATCGGCACGGTGCCGGCCCAGAATGCCGCCATGACCGCCAGGCCACCCTGGGGTGATGCTGTACCCGCAGCGGTGATGACGAAGGCCCACAGCCACCCGCAGGGGAGGAGGGCCGAGAGGAGGCCGACCGCCGCTGCCCGGACGGCCGGAGGTCGGCGGGCCACGACACCGAATGCCCTGCGAACCATTTGCGAGAAGCGCCCACTCCCGGAAGCGGATCCGAAGATCCTCACACCTCGAATCTGGGCGATGGCTCCGAGTCCCCAGAGGATCATCATGGTTCCGGCGATCGGCATGGCGATGCGTTGGAGTCCGGCGAGGGACCCGGCCAGGTTGATGACGCCACCGATCGCTCCTGCGGCTGCCCCGAGGAGGAGGTAGCCGATCAGTCGCCCAGCGTTGTAGACGCCGTGTGCGATCAAACGTTGGGCGCCCTTCGTTGCGTCAGTCCCCGAATAGAAAACAACCAGGCCGCCGCACATTCCGGCACAGTGCAGACTCCCGGCGAGGCTTGCCAGGAACACGGTTCCCAGCAGTGTGGTCATCGCGCGACGTGGGCCCTGGCTGTGTGAGTAAACCTCTCCGAGCCCAATTCGGCGGTGAAGCGAATCTCCCACAGGCCCGGCCGCAGCATCGGCAGTTGGACCTCGTACTGTCCCGGTGTCGACTCTTCCAGCTCGGCTCTGAGGATGTCGGCGGCGCGTACGTTGTGGAAGGTCTCGACCCTGACCTTGGCTCCGGTGATCGGGCTGCTGTCACGACCGCTCAGTTCGGCTGTCAATGTGCGAGTCGCCTGATCATCGTCGATCGCGCCGATCGAGTGATGCAAAGTCCATCCCAACTCGGCGTTCTTTCGGTCCTGGGCCTGTTTGACCTCCCAGTTGACCGCCTTTTGGTAGTAGTCCTCTTCGACGGCAAAACTGGGGTCCGAGGTGGCCTTCAAGAAGAAGAAAATTCCGAGCCCGACCTGCAACACCAACAATCCGATGATGAATAGCGGCCAGCGAACTTCGGGTTTCATTGCGTGCCTCCGGTGTCAGGGCCCAGGAGCCGATAGGGGCGCTCGGAGTGGAAGTCGACGCCGTCGTCGATGACGATCGTGATTGTGATCTCACCGTCTTCGAAGGCCGAAGGCGGTGCGGTGATGAAGGCGGCGGTCAGTTGGGTCTCGCCGTCCGCCAGGGTCATCGGATTCTCAGGCGCGATGAACTCGAGGTTGGTGTCGGAAGGACCGAAGTGGTACTGACGTTCTTCACCGCTTCGGTTGGTGATCTTCAACCGCATCTGGTTGGAGATCTCACCTGAAGGCAGTTGGGAAAAGGGTGCGCCGAGGCCGCGCAGGAGCGTGACGTCCGCGCTGCTCTTGCCGGCAAGCGACACGACCAGCCCCCCGAACATTACGGCCAGCATCGCGGAGTAGACGAAGAGCCGGGGCCTCAAGAAACGCCGGGTGCCGGACTCCAGCTGCTCCTGAGAGGTGTAGCTGATCAGTCCCGTCTCCCGGCCGACCTTGGCCATGACCGCGTCGCAGGCGTCGATGCACTGGGTGCAGTGAATGCACTCCATCTGCAGTCCTTCCCGGATATCGATGCCGGTGGGGCAGGTGGTGACGCAGAGGTTGCAGTCGATGCAGTCTCCCGCGTCGTCGGCAGCTCCCTTTTTCATCGGCGCCCTGGGCTCGCCCCGGTCAGGGTCGTACCCGACGATCAGGCTGTGGCGGTCGAGAAGCACGGACTGAAAACGGCCGTAGGGGCAGGCAACGATGCAGGTCTGCTCTCGGAAGTAGACGAAGTCGAAAGTCATCAGGGCTGTCGTGCCGAACATCAGAAAGAAGGCTGCGACGTGGCG
>JAUWTC010000441.1 GCA_030609785.1 Holophagae bacterium | reverse complement strand
GGGATGCCGTCGTTGTACTTGCCGGTCAAAAGGCCTGAGGCCAGGGGACTCCAGATCGTTGTTCCAAGGCCGATATCGTCGTAGAGGACCGCGTACTCGTGCTCGACGCGATCGCGGTGCAGCATGTTGTACTGGGGTTGTTCCATCAGCGGCGGGGTCAGCCGCTCCCTGCGGGCAATGTGCCACGCCTCGAGGATTCGGTCGGCGGGCCACTCGGAGGTGCCCCAATAGAGCGCCTTGCCCGTCCGGATTAAATGGTCCATGGCGCGGACCGTCTCCTCAATCGGCGTGTGGAGATCGTGGCGGTGGCAGAAGATCAGGTCGACATAGTCCTGCTTGAGGCGGGCCAGTGCGGCATCGGCGCCCTCCAAAATGTGCTTTCGAGAGAGTCCCCGTTGGTTGGGGCCCTCTCCGCCCCAGAAGATCTTGGTGGAGACGACGAAGTCGGATCGGTGCCAACCGGACCGTGAGAGGATCTGCCCCATGATCTCCTCGGCGACCCCGCCTGCGTAGACCTCGGCGTTGTCAAAGAAATTGACGCCGGAGTCGAAGGCCGCATGCATGCACTGCTCCGCCAGGTCCTGATCCATCTGGGATCCGAAGGTCACCCAGGCGCCGAAGGACAGGGCCGAGACCTGCAATCCCGAGTTCCCCAAGAAACGATAATCCATGCCTACCTCACCTGTTTTTATTCGCCTTGTCACTGTACATCGCGGTGTCGGCCAAGGCCAGCGCCCATCGTGTCAAGGCCTCTGCGACCGCTGCCGCCGTTGTGTTACCCATATGTGCCAATGATACCTTAGTGATACTGAGTTTCGAAACTTGATCAATATTCGTCAAGACAGACAGTGAGTTTCAGAATCGTTGGAGGCATTCTGGCGCGTTCGTAAAGCTCATTGCCGGAATCCTTCTTGGTTTCGGCCTCGGCCGGGTCAGGTTGAAAGCAGCCGGCGAATCGGCGGTATCAACCAACCGTTGGCGGCCAGTCGTCCGAGAACCAGCGCAGCGGCGGCGGCGGTGGCCCCGACCAGGTCGAAGATCATGATGCCGGCGACCAGACCGGCGACGACGCCGGTGATCTCCAGGGCCGAGGCCCAGGTGATCGGCGAAGTCTTTTTGAAGTGAACAAGTTGGGCGCGTTGCCAGGAGATCCAAACCGTCAGTGCCGGCATGATCGTCAGGATTCTTGCAGCGGGAACGGCAATAGCCACGAGGTCGCTCGACAAGCCTGCAACCGAGTGGAACCACCACTGGGCCAGAGGGGTCCAGACGATCAGGCCCAGGCATGCGAAGACCCCGAACGCCAGCAATAGCATAAAACGCCGAAGAGTTGCGTACCCTTCCATCCGGTCGCCGAAAAGGGCAATGGCGGCCTCCTGGAATGCCAGGCCCAGAGCGCGAAAGATGAAGACCAGGGCGTGAACCACGGGCAGCACCGCCAGGGACTCCAGCGGTGCCCGGCCGTGGCCGACGAAGAAGGTGACGATCGGCTGGACGCCGAGGCTCAAGAAAGAGGTCAGGGCCAGTGGGGTGTAGAAGTGGATGATTGTCCGATAGTGCAGGCCGGTGTCGTCGATCGGCGTCTCCGCCAGACGACCGTCCAGGAGCCGCCTGATCAGGTCTCTGGAGAGCATCCGTGCGCCGACGGCCTCCGCGGTGACGCCCAACGAAAGGGCCGCTGCACCAACTGCCGCACCTTCGAGGTTCGTGCCGAGGACCAGCGCGGCGGTCGTGCCGGCCATCGTCACCAAACGAAGGGCGGTCCCATAGGCTACGCGCCGCGTCATGCCGTTGCGGATCAAAATGCCCTGGTAGAAACGCCGAAGGCCGATGGCGGCCGGCCAGGGCAACAACAGGGCCAGGGGGAGCCACGTCAATCGACTGACCGACGGGTCGAGGCCCAGGAGGTCGGCGATTACCCAGTGATGCACTGCCGGCACAAGCCCGATCATCATCGTGACGGTGATCGCGACGTTGAGTGCCTGCGTGAAGTTGCGAAGTTTGAGGTAGGTCTCTCGATTGCTGACCAGAGCCGTCGATGCGGCCATCATCATGATCACCGGCGCCTCGACGATCAGGGCGAAGGCAAATGCAATCCCAAAGGCGGCCAAGTTGAGTTTGGGGTCGGGCATGCGGGCGATGACTGCGGTCAGCAACGGCCCCTCGACCGCCATCATCAGCCAGGTCAAAGCCAGGGGCGCCCAGAAAATCGAGGTCCGGGTCAGAGTGAGCGTCGGTGGCTTCGGTGAGCTGGTCATAATTCTGGCGCGGCCGGCCGCGCGGATGGGGAGGGTAGCACTGCCGGTCGGGCCCATTATTGGTTCCGGCGTGGTCTGGTTGGGTTAGTGTTGTAGCGAGATGGCGATTCGCGACCCCCTGTCCCTTCAGACCGGGGCAGGAACAGGGTCAGTGACAGAAGGCAGCGTCCGCTGCCGGGCCCTGGCCGGCCCCCCTTGACTCCGGCTGCATCACCGGTGACGCCACTCAGAGGCCTGGCGCCGTTTCATCAACGGCACCAAAGGCCGGTAACACCCGGAACCGTTCCCGCGCTGCTCTGAATTGAGCCTTTGAAGGGCCGGACTCCTACAGCAACTCGAGCATCTCGAGCGAGTGCCGTTCCGCGTGGATACCGTGGGCTTCGATTCCCTCCGCGCTGATGACGAACGTCGCCTTCTCGCCGGCAGTCCTGGAAAAGTAGACACGGTGCCGCGCGCCGGCTG
>JAUWTC010000452.1 GCA_030609785.1 Holophagae bacterium | reverse complement strand
GGGTCATCGTCGTCCCTGGGCGTCTGGTCAACATCGTGGTGTAGGAGCTGTCAGTTGTCCATCCAGGTCCCGTTGAGAAAAGGAGTCATCGCATCAGCTTTCTGAAGATTTTGAGGAGTCCATGGCTAACGGCTATGGTGGTCATCACCTTTCTCCTCCCGGCAGCCCTCGGATCTGCCTCGGATCTCGAGGACATCCTGGCCCGGAAGGGTAAGACCCGTCTTCTGTCCGGAAATCACGTCGAACTGCTCCTCGACGGACCCGAGAGCTTCGAACGACGGCTGGAACTGATCCGCTCCGCCAGGCACCACCTCCTGATCTCCAGCTTTATTTGGAGGCAGGACGACTACGGGATTCGCATGCTCGACGCCGTCGCCGAGCGGATCCAGGCTGTGGCGGACGACGGCGGTCACCTTGAAGTCCTCGTCATCCTCGACGACGGAACGCCCCTCGCCTCCAACGATTTCTGGAGTTCGATACGAAAACGTCTCCGATCAATCGGAGCCGAAGTCCGCTATTTCAATCCTCCCCGCTGGGGGTTGGTGCCGGTTTACGGCGCCCGTTTGCACGACAAGGTCGTGATCGCCGACGGCCGAGCAGCGATCGTCGGCGGCCGCAACTACTCCGATCACTATTTCGTAAACTCCGGCCATACCGTGTGGCTCGACGGCGATATTCTGGTCGACGGCCCCGCGGTCGAAGACCTCCAGATGCACTGGCTGAAGTCCTGGGCCGTTCTGGACCGTATGCGCAGCATCAAGCGCTTTTTTGCGCCGCCCGAGAAGATCCTCGGTCGGATCCGCACTTTTTGGAGGACGGGGACCTTCCCCGACGGTTCAGCGCCCCTGGAGTCCTTCGCCGACCGTGCCTGGTTCCCCAGGCCTGACCGGCCCGGGAACATCGAGGCGGCGATTCTCTATGACAATCCTCTGGTCTGGGAACGAGCCCCGACCGTCGATGTCGTGATCGCGCTGGTCGAAGGCGCTAGATCCGAGGTCGATTTCGTCACGCCCTTTCCCAACTTCCCGCCCCAACTGATCGACGCTGTTCGGGCCGCAGTGGAACGCGGCGTTCGAGTTCGCGTCCTGACCAACTCGGAGACCAGAGCCGTTCGTGGGGGCATCCACTGGCGCAGCCTGCTCCCGGCGATCCTGACGTTGGGAGATGCTGGAGTCGAGGTTTGGGGTTGGTCGGCCGGCGATGGAGATCCAAGAGCAGCCGAACGCCTGAGGTTTTGCGATCCGCCTCAACAGCCCTTCACCGGCCTGCACGCCAAGCTGTTCCAGGTGGATCGAACGATCGGCATCGTGACGGCCTCCAACTTCAACGTCCGTTCCACCTGGTACAACACCGAGGCCGGCGTCCTGATCGCCAACCCTGCTGCCGCCAACGAGATCCGTTCCCTCGTCGATCGCCTGACCGGCACGACCCCACTGACCTTCGAATGCCGCGACGGCCTGGCGTTGACTCTGGGCGAACCCTCCATCTTCTTTGACGCCAATCAGCTCGACAGAATCAGGCGGGAATTGGGTGACTCGGCCGCCACCCTCGAAGCCTACGGACCGGCGTTCTGATGCTAGCCCGCATATCTCACCAGGTTCCTACTGCGGCCGGCGATGCACCGTTGCCCATTCCGGCTTCGCCGGAGCGGGTCCCTACCCAGCGGTGTTCTCGCCTCGGGGTGCTCAACGGACTGCTGAGTACGCCTCCGCGCCCCTCGGGTCGAATACCTCACTGGGCACGGCACCTCACCGGCCTCGCAACGAAACCTGGTGAGATATGCGGGCTAGCTCGGGTCATCGCCTTCCTGGCGTTCCTGCCGGCGTTCGCGTCTGTGGTTTGCGGCCAGGAACGCATCGACATCACCCAATGGCACGAGGAGCACCCTGTGGCCCTGGCGGACGAAAACCCCGATCGACGCCTCCGACTGGGTCTCTACCCCAGACTCGGCGCCGTCATCGGGGTTCCCAACGGGCTTGCCGGCACCTTTCAGATCTCCCTTTCCATCCGACGCCCGGAACGGTACAGCTTTTACGTCGGAGCCGGCTACGAGTACGGCCACGCAGTTGAGGGCGGGAATCTGACCCTCGGGTGGGGCGGCGTCAGGGAGGCGCCGGCGACGGTCCTCCAGCGCGGCTTCTCCGGGGCGTTTCTTCGGTACCGAAACTGGGACTCCGACGATCACGGTCGACACCACGGTCTGTCCGTCGGAGTGGAATCCGGCTTGGGCGATTTCGGTCTGGTGATGGAGGCCGGGTTGGCACGCTCGGACCGCAATCACTGGATCCCGGTCGCCCGCCTCAGCATCAGCGTCGGCAAAGCGTGGCTTTGGGTGAAGTAGGCTGGGAGGCAAGAAGGGCAGCGGCAGCGTCAGCAACCCGCGTCCGTTAACCGCGTCCGGGACACAGCCAACGCCGGCGTCAAATACCAAGAGCGCCCTGTTGGACGGGGGTGCGGGGTCAGGCCTTCTTCACCGGGCAGTTCTCCCGAGACCGGTGCCGCTGCGAAGAATGCCTGACCTGGCTCCCCTCGGCGAGCGTGTCAGCAATC
>JAUWTC010000165.1 GCA_030609785.1 Holophagae bacterium | reverse complement strand
ACGCCGTAGGCCGCCGAGGTCATTTTTCTCAAGGGGCGAGACTCCCCCGATGCCAACCCTGTCGCCCCTTGAGAAAATGGCCGAGCGGGGGCGCGATTGCGCGGCCCCGAAGGCCGGGGTTGGGGAATAGGGTCCGGGACCGTGGACCGCGTCAGCGCCCGATGGCTGCGCCCGTCACCCGCGTCCGTGATTCGGGCCCGGTTCTCTCGGTTTGGTCGGCTTTCTCCAGTTTCAAGTTTCCAGTTTCGAGTTTCCAACCCGCAACGCATCGGCAGCCTTTCGATACAGGGTCCTTCGGACTTGCCGCGCCTCTCGAGTTCTTTGTGAACCGAAAGGAGTGACAAGGGCCGTCGCACCCAGTCGGAGCCGGGCTCCAATCTGCATCACCCTCCGGGCCCGACTGGCGGACCGAGGGCCGTCGTTGATTTCGACGAAACGAAGGATGTCGGACCATAGGTGCTCGGGGTTGGCAGGACCTGTCGTGCCGTCGCTTGAGCCTATTGTGGCGCCGTGGTGGTGGGTGACGACGAATTGCGGGATCAAAGCGATCTTCCAACCCGCCCTTGAGGCTTTGCGGCACAGGTCCAGATCTTGGCCGTAAAAGCGGTAATGCTCGTCCAGCGGGCCGAGATCGTCCCAAACCTGCCGTCTGAGGGCCATCGCAGCGCCGGTCACCCAGTCAACCGGTCCGTCCCCTGGAGATCCAGGCTTCTTGAAGCGGCGATAGAAGGGGAGGGCGCCGGCGAAGACGGCGATGCCGCTGGTCAACGCGAAGAGCCAGGGCAGGGACGGAAAGCACCCGCCACTCCACTGGGGTGACCCGTCGGGATACTGCAGCGCCGCCCCTGCGATACCGAGGCGGTCATCGCTTTCGAAGGCATCAAACATCGGCAGGAGCGACCCTGGAGTCAGGGCAGCATCGCTATTGAGCAGGAGCACGATCCGGGCTCGGGCTTGGGCCAGACCTCGGTTGGCCGACACCGAAAACCCCGCCGGTGTCTCGTTTCGAAGGACCACCACCTCCGGCCACCGCTCGGCCAGGGCCTGGGAGGTGCCGTCCGAGGATCCGTCATCGACGACGACAATCTCCGTGTCAGGCGGGGCCTCGGCTTTGACCGAAGCAACGGCCTCCAACGTCAACTCCCGTGTGTTGTGAGTCGGAATTACAACCGAAAGGTTGGGTAGGAAAGGTGAATCCGGCATCAAGGTTCCCATTGTACTCATCTCTCCTGCGCGAAGCGCCATTGGATCTGTGTGTTTCCAATATCGGCTCCAAATCCGCAGAATGGCCCGATGACCCGATCTAGCCCGCACTTCTCACCAGTGATCTACTGCGGCCGCCGATGCACCGCACCCAGCGGCACTTTCTCACCTCGGGGTGCTCAACGTACTGTCAAGTACGCTTCCGCGCCCCTCAGATCGAAAACTCCACTGGGCACAGCGCCTCGACGGCCTCGCTACGAAAACTGGTGAGAAGTGCGGGTTAGGGACCGATATTGGAAACACACAGATCCGTTCGTGTAGAATCCGGCGATGATCGAGAGTTCGAGTACCGTCCTGGTCAATGCCGCTGAGCATCGAGTCGGCACGCTTGAGGAACTGCGGGACCTGGCTCGGCACAGCCATTTGTTGGCCAGCCTTGTCAAGAGGGATCTGACCGTTCGCTACAAGCGTTCGGTTATAGGGTTCTTCTGGACGATGCTCAATCCCCTCCTGCTGATGATCATCCTGACGGTTGTCTTCTCAGCGCTTTTCCGCTTTGAAGGCATCGAACCCTACGCTGTCTACTTCCTGTCCGAGTATCTGGTCTTCGGGTTTTTCTCACAGACCACCGTGACCTCGATGACCAGCCTTTCGTGGAACGGGGGCCTGATGAAGAAGGTTCGGGTCCCGAAGTCGATTTTTGCAATCTCGACGACGATCTCCGGGCTGGTGAATCTTTGCCTCGCCTACATTCCGCTCTTCGTCATCATGATGGTGCTTGACGCGCCGATTCGTCCGGCCGTGTTCTTTTTGCCGGTTGCCTTTTTGATCATCGGAGTCTTCACGCTCGGCGTGTCTTTCTTTTTGTCGGCGTTGGCGGTGTATTTCGAGGATGTCTCACACATGTACCAGGTGGCGACCATCGGTCTGATGTACATGACGCCGATCATCTATCCGATCTCGATCATCCCCTACAAGTACTTATGGTTGGTTCGAGGCAATCCCTTGACCCACCTCTTCAAGTTGGCCAGAGATCCTATATACCTCGGTCAGCTTCCCGCGGGTCATGTCATCCAGGCCAGCGTCATTTCCGCTGTCGTCGCCCTGGTCCTCGGTTGGCTGGTGTTTCACCGGCTTTCCAGAAATTTCTACCACCACCTGTGAGGCGCTGTGAACGCAACATCGATTGAATTTCGGAACGTCTCCTTGGACTTCAAGCTCTCGAACGAAGGCGGGATCACCTCGTTCAAGGAGTGGGTCATTCGGCGTGTGACCCGGAAGCTGAGTTACCGGACGATGCGGGCCCTGGACAATATCACCTTTGACATCCCAAGCGGAGCCACTTTGGGTGTCATCGGCCACAACGGCGCGGGAAAGAGCACAATGCTGAGGATTGCCGCAGGGATCCTCCGGCCCTCGGAGGGTGTAGCGACGATGCGCGGAGAAATTGCTCCGATCATCGAGTTGGGGACCGGGTTCGAGTTTGAGTTGTCCGGCCGGGAGAACATATTCTTCAACGGCGCTTTGCTGGGGCGTTCGTGGGGGGACATGAGCGAACGGGTCAACGAGATCATCGATTTCTCGGAACTGGGTGAGTTCATCGACCATCCAATCCGTACCTACTCGACCGGAATGATCGTCCGCCTGGCATTCGCGATCGCCACAACCGTCGATCCCAGCATTTTGTTGCTGGACGAGGTGCTCTCCGTCGGAGACCAGCGTTTTCAGGCGAAGTGCAACCGCCGGATGCGGGACTTCCAGGATCGGGGCGTGACGACGGTCCTGGTCTCTCATAGTCTGAGCGCCATCGAAAAGATATGCAGCTCGTGTCTTTGGTTGGATCATGGAAAGGTAAAGGCCAGTGGTTCGGTGGATGATGTGACCTCCGAATACCGAGCGTGGGTCGAGAGTCAAAATGGAAACCAGGCGATGATCATGGCGCGGTCGTAATTCGGAGATGCTGTGGCCGGTCCAGCCCTGACCGTCGTCATTCCTACCCGGAACCGTCGATCGACCCTTGAGTTGACCCTCGACGCCCTCGAAAAACAGGAGTTTCCTTCGAAGTCTTTTGAGGTTGTCGTCGTCGACGACGGTTCGGACGACGACACATCGGCGTGGTTGGCCCGACAGACATTCGGGGCTTTCGAGCTCAAGACACTGAAAACCGAAGGCATCGGTCCCGCGGGGGCCAGGAACCTCGGCATCTCTCATGCTCAGGCCGAGCGGGTTCTCTTGCTGGGGGACGACACCATCCCATTGCCTTTGACGCTTGCGGCTCACATGGCCTTGGCGGGGGATGGCGATGTCGGAGTCCAGGGGCGAATCGAATGGGATCCCTCCCGGGAGATCACGCCCGTCATGCGCTTTTTGGCGCCCGAAGGCCCGCAGTTCTGGTTCAAGGGGCTGACCAACGGGGGGCCGGTCCCCTTCACCAGCGTCTACGGGTCAAACTTCTCCGCGCCGACCCAGTGGTTTCTCTCGGAACCCTTTGATGAGACCTATCGAACCGCCTGTTTCGAGGATACCGAGCAGGCATGGCGTTGGTCACGGCGTGGATGGGGCGTTGTTTATGGAGAAAAGGCCGTCTGCCACCATCGGCATCATTACGACACACTGGACCCTTTTCTTCAGAGACAAAGGGTGGCGGGAGCGGCAACGCGGAGACTGGTTACCGGGAATCCGGTTCTGGCCTGGTCTCTGATCCTCCGGCCCCTTTTGGCGGGTGCTGTGCTCGCAGCCAAGACCGTTGTCGTACGGACGTCTCTGCCGGAAAGGATGGACTTGCGATGCCGGGGAGCCTTTGTCTCAGGCCTGGTCGGTTTGGGAGGAAGAGGGTCTCTATGAAAGAATATTCGAGTATGAAGTGCCTTTACGTTTGTATCTTGATGATCCTCGCCTTCGGGTTGAGTGCGTGTGGTGTTTCGGATATATCGAAGGAACCCTTGTGGTCCAGTAAAGTGGTTGACAATGTGCTGGGTCGGGCGAAACACGAGGGGAGAAAAGCGCCCGCCAAGGCTCCTCGTTTTGAGGTCGTTTTGCATCCGGGGAAGATGCAGGTCCTGAGGGTATCGGGGCGAATACGCAGTCGTGACAAGGGAGAGAAAGGGTCGATAGGGCCGGCGGATTTTGTCGTGGAGATTAATGGTCAATCAGTGGCGCGCAAACAGCTTCGCTCGTCAAAGTCCCACGAATCGTTCGAGTATGTCATCGATCTCAAGGAATTCGCGGGGCAGAAGGTCAAGGCGACTTTCTTTCAGAGGAACCACGATCCGGAAGGTACGGAATCCGGTTGGAAACAAATCGTAGTCGAAAGTCGGAGGACCGTTCGCCGACGAAAGGCAGCCGAGGGTCCTAACGTTCTGTTTCTGATGGTAGACACTGTTCGTGCGGATCACTGCAGTCTTTATGGGTATGAGCGTCAAACGACACCTAATCTTGATCGTTTGGGAGCTCGGAGTCTTGTGTTTGAAAAGGCGATAGCGCCGGCGGCCTGGACCCTGCCGTCGATTGCGTCGATGCTGACGAGTAGATACTCCATCAAGATGAGAGCTGTTGACGGGTTGGGGCTCAGGCACCAGGACGTGACGCTCGCGGAACTCTTGCTCAACGCAGGGTTTACGACAATGGCGGTGTCGACGAATCCCTTGATTGGTCCGAGTCATGCTTTCGATCAGGGATTCGAAACTTTTGTTCTGGAGCCATGGGAGCAGGCAGCCACCGTCAATCGCCTTTTTTTAAAATGGTTGAACACGGCCGAGTCAACGCAGTGGTTTGCATACCTCCACTACATCGACCCTCACGATCCGTATGAGGCGCCCGCTCCCTTCTTGGGCCAGTTCTCAGACCCTGAGTATCGCGGGGAGTTCGTTCGATCCAAAGCGCTCAACGAGATTGCCAACACGGTCAACTATGGGCTAGATCCACCGTTTTCGGTTGGCAAGGCTGACCTGAATTTCCTTCGTGATCGCTACGACGAGGAGATTCGGTATTGGGATTCGACGCTCGGGAAATTGATCGACGACCTTGAGAGGCGCGACCTGCTGGACCGTACCATCATCGTTGTCGTTTCCGACCACGGTGAAGAGTTTGCCGATCACGGGAAGTACAAACATGGAAAACATCTCTTCCAGGAAACGATCAACGTGCCCCTCGTGGTTTCTTTTCCGGGAGCCGAACTGGTAGGACGCCGAACCGATACTGTAGAAACTCGGCTCCTGATGCCGTCTCTCCTGGAGTATCTTGGAGTCGACAGGCCGGCCGGAATCCGAGGGAACCTGTTTCAAACACTTCAGGGCACTGGTTTTGCAGTCAGTTACTCACGTTACACGGTGAGGCCGGACGATCCCCATATTCGGATGGGGCTGGCTGCCCAGATCCTTGGTCAATGGAAGCTGGTTGACGAGATCGACCGAGAGGGAGATCTTCTGTTTGATTTGGCGCTGGATCCTCCCGAGAAGGACGACAGGAGCGAGAATGATCTGGACTCCTACCGAAATAACCGTCAGGTCCTTGACAAATGGTTGAGATCCCATCCCAGACCCTCGGGAGCCCAGTCGGTGATCTCGGACGAGACCATGGAAGACCTGAGGGCTCTGGGGTACGTTCAGTGACAGGCCAGGTTCTGTTGAACAGGATTGAACGACTCTTCGGCCGTTGGAATCTGACCGAGGGATTATGGCGGGCTAGCGCCAAGCGAGTACAACATTGAGTAGGTTGGGTTTCCTTTTTGCTTTTGGGCTTCTTCTCGGTTGCGGCCCACAGAGAGACCTACCCCCTTTGGTGGTGGGGGAAGTGGCCAGAACGTGTTGGGTAGCTCAGGATCCAGGAGTGTATTTCGAGGCGGTTGACGATGCCGGCGACCCGGCAGCCTGCCCGAAAGATGTGCCTGGAGCATCGAAGATCGTCATTGGGTCGGAGGTGAGGAACGGATTCCTCCTACCCTGTGGGCAAAGACTCGAAAGACGTTTGGAGATCATAGGACCGGTAAGAATGCGCTGTTCTCTTGCTCGTCCTCCAGGT
>JAUWTC010000253.1 GCA_030609785.1 Holophagae bacterium | reverse complement strand
CAGGTCAGGGTTCTCGCTGAGTGAAGTCGGTGAGAAGTACGGGCTAGCCTACTGGCGGGATAGGAGTTCCCGGATCCTTCTCAGGGGTGCGGTCATGCGCCAGGACAGCTGATTTGTCATGGCGTCCAGGGCTTTCAGGGTGGATCCACAGGTTTCCTGGGATCGATCCAGCTCCTTTTCCAGTTGGTTGATCAAGCCGTGCAGCCGCGCCTGCTCCGCATCAAGAGTGGCTTTCTCACTGGTCGCCTGTGCCAAGGCATTTTCGAGGTTGGTGATGTGCTGACTGGCCCGGGTGATCTCAGAATCTCTGTTACGGATTTCCTTTTCGAGATTGGTGATGTGGCGGCCGGCCCGGGTGATTTCAGAGTCTTTGTTTTGGATTTCCTCTTCGAGGAGGGGGAGGTGCCCTGCAAGGCTGTGATGGTTGGTCTCCAACTCTTCGTAGGCAGTGTGGAGAGTCGCCAGGTCCGTTTCCAGGCGCTGAGCGTCTTTCTGGACTTCGCGGAATTCCTTGGTCTGTTCGAGGTATTTTTTTTCGATCTCCGATGTCAAACCCAGTGAGCGGGACAACAACTCGGCATGCTTGTTTTCGACCCGGGCGACCAGCTGCTGAAGTTCACCGATCAGGGATCGGAGGTGATCGGTTTCTTGACGGTGGGTGGAGACTTCCTCACGCATTGAGGTTACGGATCGGCGGAGTTGATCGCCCTCGTTACGGTGGGTTGCGACCTCGGTTCGCATCGTGGTGACGGACAGGTGGAAGTCCTCGATTTCCTCGCGCAATCTCAGCCGTTCTTCTCGTTGAGAACTCTGATGTGCCGCAAGTGGGTGCCCGATCATCAGGCGGTCGGCAGTGGAGATTTCGGCAAGGACTCGATCGAGAATTCCGTGTCCGGATGGGTCTTCGGCTGTTGTCCAGGACGAGAGCTCTCGATAAACGTCGGTGACCCACGGAAAGTCACTCAGCACCGGTTCGTCGGGGGTTGCTGTGTGGTGGAGGAGATCGGGGTGAAAACTCGAGTTGATGAGGGCCTTGATATCCCGTCCGGATTCGTCGGAATTTTCCTCCAGCCATGCGGCCAATCGAGAGGCCTGAGCCACCGGGTCGGACTCGATGCTCTCCACAGCAATCCACAGGCGTCGATGGTCTCGGGTCGATCGTTCAGCCTCGATGAGATGACGAAGCCACAACACGAGCGAGGCTTCCAGTCTCATCCCGTCCCGCTTTTCGAGGGAGGCCGCGGCAGCGATGGGCGAGCGCACGACATGGACGAAACGAATGGTGACGCCCTGTGAGTTCAGGACCCCGTCCCAGAGGGGAAGGAGACGACAGAGTCTGGGGTCCTTGAGGGCCCACTGCCGTTTTCCTCGGAAGTCCCTGTCGAAAATCTCCTCAATGCGACCTCGGGCAGCGGCGGCTTCCGCCCCTGAGAAAACACTCTGGTCCAGAGGCAGCGGATCGCTCCAACTGCGGCCGATGGTTCGCAGAAAGCCGTTGTGGCATTCGACGACTCCCCGGTGTTCCCAAAACCCTTCCGGGTTGTCTTGGGCCGCGGGAACGAGATCCCCCCCGAGATCGTGTCCCATACCGGCGATCAGGCGTGCTACCAGCGATGTTCCGCACCGGTGGGGGCCGAGAATGATGGTGCCGGATGATGTCTCAGTTGCCTTCATTTTAGTGTGATTCCTCGAAGAGGTCGGGCAACTCGTTCCGGGCATTGAGGTCGAACCACTGGCGAAAATCCAGGGTGCCTTCTTTTACCAGAAAGGGGTCAGGGAAGACCTCGTGCAGGTCCAAACGTCCACGGTAGGCTTTTCTGTGGATGTCGAGAATCGGTTCGCCGTCGCTGAAGAGCCCGAGCCGCCATGGCGGGGGATCAGCCGCTCCCAAGGCCTCGGTGCGGGCCCGATACCAGTCGATCAACATCCTCGCGGCGTGGTTCTCGCCGCCAAGGTTCTCGACGTGGGTCAGGTGCTCTCCGGAGTCGAATCCGGTGAAATGATAGAACCCCAAGGGTTGGCCGTCGACCATGAACCCTTCGTCGAAGGTCCCGGAGAGGGTGCGTTGTGAGATGTTCCACGGGGCCACATTGAATCGCGGGTTCCCCAATATCGTCACATCTTCGAAGAAGACCGGCGCGAAATTGACCCATTTTTGGTCGGTGAAGACGCCGGACTCCCAGTTGGCCTCACAGTTCATTTGACACCGGTCACGCCACCATTTGAGAAATCGAAAGCCCTCGGAACAGCGTTTGACACCGATGAAGCCCAGGTTGAAGACGCCATATCTCAGGCTGTCGATTTCGTGGAAAACCGCCATCCCATCGCTCTCGGGCTGAAGCTGGTGGGGTGTCAACACCAGAGAGCTTTTTTCCAGCAGGTCTTCGAGCAGGTCGTCGAGTGAGGAAAAAAGGACGATGTCGGGATCAAGGTAGAGCACCGCGTCGCAGTCCGGCTGTTCGAGGATCTGGAGTGCTGCGGCAGGTTTGACGGCCGTCGACAGCTCGACGATCGAGTGCTGGAAAAGCCATCGTCGATCTCGACCGATCTCCAACTCGGTCGCGAAAATCAGGGCGTCGAAAGGCTCGTCTTCAAGGGTCATTCGAAGGTCATCGTGAACATCGTCGGCGACCAGCCAATGCAGACGGGCGCCGGGACAATGCTCTCTGACTGACTCGAAGAGAGCTCGGACCTTGCCGAGATAGTTGGGTGCAGAGGAGGTGAAAATGTCGATCAAAGGAGGGTCCCGGTGGTGGCCTGTTGTCGCGGATGTGCGGAGTCCGGTTTTTCAACGAGTGGGGTCGGCTTTCTGCCCGCTTCCTTACGGTTCCGCAGCTCGTAGTAATCATCGACCATGGCCTCAACCGGACGAACCGGCATTGTTTCAAGCCGGCCTGAAATTTCCTGAAGCAGGGAACGGTCAGCTTCTACCTTGAGTAGAAAGTCAATGATGTCTTCACTGTCGGGACCGATCAGGAATCCGTCCTCACCATCACGAATGCGGTCGAGGAAACTGCCGACTGCCCGTGCACTGGGCGGAATCGAATGGGCCCTGACCTCGGAAAGGGTGTAGCAAAACGTCTCGGGGAAGGTGGACGTGAACAGTGCGAGGTCGAAGGCGCCCTCGTGAAGCAGGTCCCCCAGTTCAGAGTGTTCGTACCGTTCGATGTATTGGGTACCGTATCGTGACATGAAGGAAGTACCCTCGGGACCGCCTCCCAAAAAGGTGATATCTACGATGAGGCGGGCCCGGTCAAACGCCGCTTCAAGGATCTTCAGACCTTTGACAATGTGTTGGGTGCCGAGGATCGCCACGCGCAGCCGGCGTCCCTCCTCGGCGCCGCCAAAGGAGTTTTTCTTGGTGAGGTTGATCCCGTGGGGAATCACTGTCAACGGGAGGCGCCCCAAACGCCGGTCGAGTTTCTCCAGGTTGGTCATGACATTGTCGGATGGACAAACATGGGCGACCTCGGGCCGGCTCAGGGCTTCAACGTAGGCCTCGCGAAGCTCGAGCCAATAGCCGACCGAACACTTGTGGTTGGCAAAGTCCACCGGGTTGCTTTTCAGGCAGTCGGTGAACTCTTCAAGGTCGCATCCCGCACACGGCCGTCCGAAGTAGGTATAGATATTTGGGCAATAGGGATAGTAGTCGTGGTGGATTTTCGTAACTGGGAGCCCAAGGTTGAATATGTCCAGTGAGTGGCCTACCAGGCACGACAGGTAGATGTGGCCGACGTCGTAGTTTTCGCAGAGTGTCTCCACGATCGTCCGGTACTCCTGGTGTTCGACCCGGGTTTCGCTGATCGGGTATTTCAGGACCCACCGTTGCAGTTCCCGGCGGGATGCACCTTCAACCAGGCGAAGTCCGATGCCGTAACACTCTCGAGTGCCGAGGCTCTCGAGGACGAGGTTGTCGCATTCGCGGTCGAACGAGCAGAAATCGTGAACCCACCGATGGATCCCTCCACCCCACGAGTGGGAGATATGGAGATTGGTCGCTCGTCGTCCCTCAGACCGGTCGGAGACCATTCGGTCAGGCGGCGCCGGCCTTCCGGATTTCTGAATATCAGGGCGGAGAGATCCCATGCGGGAAGTGTATCAAGTTCTACGATTGAAATCGGGGAACAATGACTGTAGGCATCCATCTGGGCAGCGGACAATAGGCAGCGTATGATCGGGAAGAGTGGTATTCGGGAGGACCGGGGCATGACAGACGTCACCTTCAACCCGTTCATGGCGGCTCAGGGACAATTCGACCGAATTGCCGACCTGATGGGCCTGGATCAGTCTGCTCGAGATCTTCTCAGGCGGCCGATCCACGAACATCACTTTGCCATCCCGATTCGTATGGATGACCACAGGGTCCGGGTCTTTGACGGGTATCGGGTCGTGCACAACGACGCTCGCGGCCCGGCCTGGGGTGGGGTGCGGTTTCACCCTCAGGAGACGCCGGATACTCTGCGTGCCCTTGCGATGTGGATGACCTGGAAGACGGCGATCGTCGACATCCCGTTGGGCGGCAGCATGGGGGGTGTTGTGTGCGACCCCCACGACCTTTCACGCTGGGAGCAGGAAGCCCTGTGCCGCGCGTGGGTCCGCCGGCTGGCGCGAGACCTCGGACCTGAGCGGGATGTCGTTGCGCCCGACATCATGACGCACGGGCGGCACATGATCTGGATGCTCGATGAATTCGAGGCGGTGCACGGCGGCCATCGTCCCGGCGCCATCACCGGGAAACCGGTCTACGCCGGTGGTTCGCAGGGACGAGCCGAGGCGGCCGGGTATGGGTTGGTCTACACCCTGCGGGAGGCGCTCAAGGAACTCAGTCTGGCGCCCGACCGGGCAGTGGCTTCGGTTCAGGGATTCGGTGCGGTCGGCCAACATGCCATTGATCTTCTGACCCGTATCGGCGGCACGGTTCGCAGCGT
>JAUWTC010000003.1 GCA_030609785.1 Holophagae bacterium | reverse complement strand
GGTTGTGGTGCTCTTCGTGTCTCCACAGACTACGGTGATCCTTGTTTCGGCGGCTGCAGTCGTGGCCCTGGTCTTCCTGGTCTGGTTGGCCCGGGTCGACATGGAGCGGGCGTGACCCGGACGCTGGTTATCGGGGGCGGCCTGACCGGTCTGGTGACGGCGGAGCGTTTGCAGGCCGAGGGCCATCAGGCCGTGGTGTTGGAAAAAGAGGCCACTCCAGGCGGGGCCTGCCGAACTGAAGAGCGTGGGCCCTATCATTTCGACTACACGGGCCACCTTTTGCACGTCGCCCGAGATGAGACGCGCACGTACCTGGAACGGCTGGGTGTGTGGTCGCGTTTGACCGAGCACGATCGCCGGGCAGCGATTCATCTCGGGGGGGCGATCACTCCCTACCCCATCCAGATCCACACATGGGGACTGCCTCCTGAGATTCGGAGGGACTGCCTCCTGGGCTTTATCGAGGCCTGGGCGGCACAAAGGCCGGATCCGATGAATTTCTTCCAGTGGGTGCTGGACCAGTTCGGGGAGGGTCTTGGACGGCATTTCTTCTTTCCATACAACGAAAAACTCTTTCGGGCACGGTCCGAGGAGTTGTCTTTGGACTGGGTCGGTCGGTATGTGCCGAAGCCGGACCTCAAAGAGGTCGTCGACGGCGCTCTCGGCCTCCACGATAAGGCCGTGGGCTACAACGCACGATTTCGCTATCCAGCCGAGGGGGGGATTCGTTTGCTGGCCGATGCCGTGGCCGATCAGGTATCCGACCTCCGCCTCGATACCGAAATCACAAAGATCCATCTGAAAGAGCGGTGGGTCGAAACAGCCGCCGGGGACCGCTTGCCGTGGGATCGGATGACGGCCACTCTGGCTCTGCCCTTCCTGGTGGACCGTGTGGTCGACCCCTTGCCCGATGACGTCGAGGCTGCCCGGCGCGCCCTGAGATGGGTCAATGTGCTCAACGTCGCCCTCGGTGTGCGCGGCCCGGCGCCGCGGCCCGAGCATTGGTTCTACTTTCCGGAGCCCGAGTTCCCGTTTTACCGGGTCGGCTTTCCCTCAAACCACGGGCGTTTGGCGCCGGAGGGCCATCACACGGTGTCGATCGAGGTCAGTCTCAAACCCGGATTCCCGGTGCCTGAGAATCTGGTCGAGGAGGCGGAGGCCGCCCTGATGCGCATCGGCATGTTGCAGCCGGAAACCATCGAAGAACGGTTGGTGACCGTACTCAATCCGGCTTACGTCGTTTTTGACCACGGCCGGAAGTCGGCGGTGGCTCATTTGCGGCGGTTCTTTTCGGATTACGGCGTCCACCTGGCGGGTAGATGGGCCGAGTGGAAATACTCGGCGATGGAAGACGCCATCCTCGACGGCATGGCTGCGGCCCGGTGGTTGAAGCCATCCGGCGACAGGTGAGCCTCGTGCAAAAAAGCGGAAATAGCCACAAAAAGGCACAAAGAGGCACAAAGAGAGAAGCAAAAGGGGTCGTTGGAACTGTGTGTGGCTTGTCGGGTCGTAGTTCTCTACCTAATGTGCGGTTGAGGCGCCTGTCCGGCTTCGCCGTTGGCTTCGCCGCGACGCCCTTCGTCTTCTCCCAGAGGTCGAGAACGAAGACCGGGAGCGCGGGCCTCCTGGCCCGCATGGTGATGACAGGAATGTCGCAAGAGGCTGAGGTCAAACGGTGATTCGGGTCCTTCACATCATCACTCGGCTGGAACTGGGAGGCGCCCAGCGCAACACGCTTTTCACGGCGGCCAACCTCGACAGATCGCTGTTTTCGGTCGGGTTGGCCTGGGGTCCCGGGGACGAGTTGGACTCAGAGGCCAGGGGAATTGAGGATCTCGAGCGCTTCGAGATCTCCGCTCTGACTCGGCCGATCGCTCCCCGCATGGACATTCGGGCCCTGCGAGATCTGCGACGGGCCATCAGGGCTTTCGAGCCGGACATCGTCCATACGCACTCGTCGAAGGCCGGCATCCTGGGGCGGACGGCCGCCCACCTGGAGAAGATCCCGGTCGTTATCCACTCGATTCACGGGTGGGGTTTCACGCCGCTCCAGTCACGAGCCAAGCGGCGCCTCTTTCTGGCGGCCGAGCGGTGGGTGGCCCCCTGGACCGACCACTTCATCGCCGTCAGCCAGGCCAATATCGACCAGGGCAGGGACCTGGGCCTGCTGGGTGATGACATCAGCCTGATTCGTTCGGGCATCGATTTATCGCCTTTCGGACAATTCCAGGATCCGGTACCGGTCAGGCATCGGTTGGGCATTCCAGACGGGGTGCGGGTTGTGACCCAGATCGGCAATCTCAAGCCTCAGAAAGCGCCTTTGGACTTCGTGAGGGTGGCGGCGATCGTTGCCTCGTCCGTTCCGGAGGTTCACTTCGTCATTGCGGGAGACGGGCCCTTGCGTCAACAGGTCAAAGACCTGGCTGGTGAGCTGGGGATTGCAGATCGCCTCCACCTTCCGGGATGGTGGCGGGATGTTCCGGGGCTCCTTGGGGCGACCGATGTCGCGCTGTTGACCTCGCGGCATGAGGGTCTGCCTCGTGCGGTGGTCGAGGCGCTGGCGGCCGGCGTTCCCGTAGTGGCGACGGCGGTCGACGGCACGCCTGAGGTGGTGCGTGACGGCGTCAACGGCATACTCGCGCCCGCCGGTGACATCGAGCGTTTGGCAGCGGGGGTGTGTACCCTGCTCGAAGACGAGGATCGCCGGCGGGTGATGGGCAAGGCCGCAGTTCTGGGTCTCGAGTCCTTCGACATCAATTTGATGGTGCGCCGACAAGAGGAGTTGTACCAATGCCTGAGTTGCCGCAAGAGCTGATCGCCATTTGGTTTCTGGTCTTCGGGGCGATTGTCGGCTCCTTTCTCAACGTGGTGATCTACCGCGTACCGCTGAGGCGTTCGATCGTCAGCCCGGGCTCCGCCTGCCCCGGGTGCGGGACGTCGATCCGCTGGTATGACAACGTACCCATCCTGTCGTGGCTGGCGCTGAAGGGTAGGTGCCGGGCCTGTGGGGCGCCGATCGCTATTCGATATCCCCTGGTGGAGTTAGGGGCAGGCCTGCTGGCGGTGGGGACCTTCCTCCGGTGGGGCCTGACGGCTGCGGCCTTCGAGGTGCTGGTGTTCTCGTGGGTTTGTCTGGTCCTCGCCCTGATCGACTACGACTACCAGATTCTCCCGGACGTCATCACCTACCCACTGATTCTCTTTGGCGTCGGGATGTCGTTTGCCGGGGGAATGACGTGGTGGCTTGACTCGGTGGTGGGGGCGGTGTTCGGCGCCCTGTTGCCGATTGCCGTGATCGTGGTCTACAAGCTGATTCGTGGTGAAGAGGGCATGGGTTGGGGCGATGTCAAATTCCTGGCCGGCATCGGGGCCGTCGTTGGACTTGCAGGCTGCGTGTGGGTGCTGATCGTTGGAGCGCTGGTGGGTGCGCTGGTCGGTCTTGCCTTGATGGTGATGGGTCGGGGGACAGCCAAGACCGCGTTGCCATTCGGAACGTTTTTGGCCCTGGCAGCGCTGGTCTATCTCTTCTTGCCGCCCGCCTGGCGCCTCTGGCCGCCGGTGATGTGAAAGCTCTCAGCTCTCAGCTTCCAGCAAAAAGGCACAAAGAGGCACAAAAAGGGAAGCTCTGCAGTCTGCTGGACCTTTGTTCTGGAGCGCGGGGCTCCTGCCCCGCATTGTGACGGCTGGCCATTGAAAACAGCTAACCTCTCAGATCAGGCGCCTGCAAAAGTTGATCTTAAAAAAAACCTCTTTGCGGTTTAATTGTGTTCTTGTCCCTGACCCCTGACTTCTGGTCAACTACAGGCCGCGAGAATGCCCTCGATCAGTGCTCCATCTTGCTCTGGGAAGACCGTCCGAAGATCGAGCACGACCCGATCCTCCTCCATCCGCCCGACGATTGGAGGCGTTCCTTGTCGCAGAGTGTCGAGCAGGGCCTGTCCCCCGGTGATCTCAAGGCCGTAGCCGGCCATGGTTTCGTCGGGCGTTGTGCCGCCGCCCAGGGTTGATCGGGTCGAACGGCCCCGAGCGGGCACGCCCTGGTTACGCAGTCTTCGGCCGATACGGCCGGCCCTTCGTTTGAGTGTTTCAATCGTTGTGTCGAGCATGGCGTACAGGGGGATCTCATCCAGCCGGCCGGTTTCGTGGGCGCGGAGGATTCGGTCCATCAAGACCAAAGCGGTCTTGTCCGGGCGCAGGGCGCGGTAGAGAGGGTGGGCGCCAAGGGGCTTAACCCACGCCTCGGAACCGACGATGATCCCCGCCTGGGGGCCACCGAGCAGTTTGTCCCCTGAGAAGCAGATGATGTCGGCCCCCGCTCCCAGCAAATCTGTGACGGTCTCTTCGTGGGGCAGATCCCATCGGCGGAGATCGTGGAGGCAGCCGGAGCCCTGGTCGACGATCAACGGCAGGCCATTCTCGTGGGCCAGGGTCGCCAGTTCGGCGGTGGAGGGGCTGGTCGTGAAGCCGACGATTCGGAAATTGGACTGATGAGCAACCAACAGGGCGGCTGTGTTCTCGGAAATCGCGTTCTGATAGTCGTGCAGGTGGGTTCGATTGGTACACCCGACCTCGACCAGCAGGCACCCGGCTGCTTCCATTACGGCGGGCAGTCGGAAGGAACCGCCGATTTCGATCAATTGTGACCTCGAAACTATGACTTCGCGGCCCTGGGCGAGGGCTGCCAGAATCAGAAGGAGCGAGGCTGCGTTGTTGTTGACCATAACGGCGCTTTCGGCCCCGCACACCCGGGCGATCTTGTCCCGCAGGGGGGCCAATCGCTGGCCTCTTTGGCCGGCCTGGATGTCGTATTCCAGTGCCAGATACCCCAGGAGGGACTGCGGCCGAGCCGCCGGCATCGGCGCACGGCCGAGGTTGGTGTGGAGCAGGACGCCGGTCGCGTTGATGACGGCTGCGTAGGCCTCGGCCTCGGCGGCATTGATCTTGGCCAAGACGGCTTCATGCAAATCGACCGTCGATGGAGAGTCTCCGGCCCCAATCTGCCGGCGCGCGTCGTCCAGCGCCTCCCGGCAGGCTTCGAGAAGGGCAGTCCGGCCCCATTTGGCGAGAGCGTCCCCGAGTGCAGGAGACTCCAACAATCGGTGAACGGCGGGCAGTCGGCGCAGTGCTTTGGTCACGAGGGCCATTGTACCGTGAGCCCTCAGGGTATAATGCCGTTTTGGCGACACATGTCGCCCGATGGAGTTGAATGGATCTTTCCCCGATGATCATTGGCCTTGAAGGCGATCTCAGAACGCTCATCACGCGGTGGGATCGTTTTTTTTCGGGGGAGCTGAGGGTGCCGCCGAACCGGGAGAAGAAAATCCTGGGACGGCGGTTGCGAGAACTGGCGGAGAAGTCCTCGGGCGAGTCCTCGGGAGACCGTTTTCGCCTCGATCAACTTCAACATCGTTTCATGAGTTATGCGGTGAACTGGGAGCGGCTGTTGCGCGAGCGCGAGGAAGGCGTGCGGCGGTTCATTCCCGGCAAGAGGAAAGAGGCCGGAGCGTCCGTATCACATGGCCCTCAATATCCGGCACCCAACGCCCGACCGGTGACGTCCGTAGACCGAGACGATACCGGCGATCTGTTCGATCGTTGGTGTAGTGTAAAGGTGGAGATCGGACAGGATGTCAAGATCGAACGCCAAGCGTTCGAGGCTCAGATCGATCGGCAGCGACGCGATATTGAGGCGAGAATGGGTTCGAAGGTAGAGTTCGAAGTTACAGTGGCCGGCGGCAAGGTCAAGGTGACCGCCCGGCGAACCGACAACAGGGATGAAGAGGAGTGACTATGGGCTGGAGAGCCTTGTTGAAATGTGCGGTAGGCGTGGCGCTCGCGCTGAGCGTTGTGATTGAAGTCAGGGCCAAACAGCCGATTTTTGTCAGTTGGTTGGTGGCTGACGACCCTGGTGATCAGACCATCCTTCACTACTGGGAACGGTACGAACTGGAGGAACTGTCGCCGACAGAAATGATCGACCTGGGGACGATGCTCTTTTATCGCGGTTACCCCAAAGATGCCATTCGAATCCTGGAGTCCGCCCTGGATCAGGACAAGGAGTTGCACGAGGCGTGGTTTCGTATCGGTCTGGTCGAGCATCAGCAGGGCGACTTGCGGGAGGCCCGGAAGGCGTACAAACGTTGCCTCAAACTGTTCAAGGGGCATGGGTGGTGCAATTTCTACCTCGGTCTGTTGGAGGAACAAGAAGCCAACAGCAAGAAGGCGATGGAGTATTACCGTGCCGCCTTTCGCTATGCCCCGGTGTTGGCCGACCCGGAGGTTAATCCCGAGATGGCCAGTTCGGAACTCTCCTTGGGCGCCTGGCTGATGATGGCTCGGGACACATCCTTCAAGGGGGCTCTGCCGATGCCCTTCCTGCATCCAAACAGGGTTAATCGAATCAAGGAGGGATTTACCGAGGAAGCGGAGCAGTCCAAGGCTGAAGAGAAGGCCGACAAGAAGGCCAAAAAGAAGGCAAATAGAGTCGGGACGGCTGAAGAGGTCGAAGACTCCTCCGCAACGGGCGGCAAGGCGAAGTTAATTCCCGTCACAAAGTCGACAAAAACCTCGAAACACAAACCCTCTCGGACACCATCGGAGGAGGCCACGCCGAAAAAACCGGGCGCCGAGGAAACGGTGAGACCCTCAGCCTCGCCCCCCTTGAGGACCTCCGAGGATGACACGCCCTATGGCCTGCCGGGCAATCGGAACACCTCGTCGGACGCCTATCCGGGGTTTTAGAAGCTCTCAGCTGTCACACATTGAATCGGTAGTGGACGACATCGCCGTCGGCGACGGGGTAGGTCTTACCCTCTAAACGGAGCGTTGCGTTGTTTCGGCACTCAGCCAGACTGCCGGTCTCCAGAAGGTCGTCGTGGGGCACGACTTCGGCCCGAATGAACCCTCGCTGGATATCCGAGTGGATTGCACCGGCCGCCTCAACGGCCGGAGTTCCCCGGCGAATCGACCACGCTCGGCACTCGTCCTCTCCAACGGTGAAAAACGAGATCAGCCCCAGAAGGTGATAGGAATCTCGGATGATCCGATCCAGCGCCCGGTCGGCCAGGCCGAGGTCCTCCATGAATGCGGCGGCATCGTCGGCGTCCAGGTCGGCCATCTCGCCTTCCAGCGTGGCACAGGCAGAGGAAAAGCCCATCCTGGGCCGGTCCTTCAATATCGCCCACGCAGGGTCTTCAAAGGGATCGGTGCCGACGTCGCCCTCATCGAGGTTGACAACGACAAGGAGCGGCTTCAGGGACAAGAAGGTGAAGCCTCGCAGTTCCTTCTCTTCGTTGTCGGAAAAATCTACTGATCTCAGGGGGCGCCCTTCCTCCAGGATTTCGTGACATTTCCGAAGAACTGTCTGCTGCCGCTCCAATTCGGGGACCTTTCGTTTCATCAGGTCCTTTTGCAATCGTTCGAGGCGTTTCTCGACGACGAGCAGATCCTGGAGCAGGAATTCCTCTTCAATCCGTTCCAGATCGCGAATGGGATTGACGGATAATAGCGGGTGGGGCACGACGTCACTCTCAAAGGCCCGCACAACGACCATCAAAACGTCCATGGTTCGAAGTTCCGAGATATTGAGGCTGCCCTCTCGGCCGTGCTCCGCTGGGATACCCGGCACGTCGACGTATCGTATTGTGGCCGGGGTGTGCTTCTTGGGTTTAAAAAGTGCGGACAGCCGGTCCAGCCTTTCGTCGGGAACCGTGGCCATGCCGGTTGTTACGGCGTCGTGGCGGGCGTCTGGCGTCTGCCCTGTCAACAATGTGAAAAGGGTGCTCTTGCCGCTGGCCGATAGTCCCAATATTCCAATATCCATACTGCCTCCTGCGCGATCCGTGAGAGTAACAGAAATTCGATCGTTCGGCAGGGGCCTCGTCTTCGGGGCCCAATATCAGTCAAGAGCCAATTCGACCGTGAGACTCCCTGGTTGAGCCAGTCGGAATCAACCCTCGCTCTTGAAGACATTGATATACGAGCTTGGCTTGGACAGCGTATCCCAGGGCATTGGGATGTTCGTTGAGGCGACCCTCTGTGAAGAGTTCGGCGATTGGTGACCCTTCGAGATCCGACAGAATCCCTGGGCCAATGTGACAGGCGTCGACTCCCCGTGCTTCAAGTTCGTCGAGGAGGGGTCGATACGTCCATTTCTTGTGGGAACGAAAATATACCAGATCCTCACCGGTGGGGATCATGACGACCATCGGATTTTTCCCTCGGATTGTTGCATCTTCGACAAAACGGGAGATGATTTCCGCCGTGACTTGAAGGGCGCCGGAAGGATGGTCTGCATTGAAAAACTCAGCCCATCGGGGTCTTCCCTGGATTGCCGCCCGAAATCGGTAGCCTGTCACGACTCGGGCCAGCGACCGACTGTACGGAAATTCAATCAGCGCAACGCCCCCGGCACTCCTTCCATTCGGGGCGAAGTAGTCGTCCGGGGAAAAGTACTCAGGGTTCTTGAGAAACTCCTGAAACTCGGTGGACGAGGGAAATATCGGGTTTACGAGATCGAGTTGACGATCAGGGCCAAGAGTGAAACGTGGTTTGAGGCCGTATCCACTTGCCGGGTTTATCAAATCAAGAAAACCGCAGACATTCCTGAGGATATTCTCTGAAAGGACCCCCAAAACGACGATCGGAGCCGTGTCTGCCTGGTTGGTCGCAAAACGGAGGTATGCCTGGTCGGTTCCATACCCGCAAATGCCGAAGTTGTGAACCCGATTCCCGAGAAGGACCGCAAGAACGTTGCTGTAAGCATGTTCGGCGTCAACAGGCCACGACCAGGTCCATGAATCCCCGTAAAGCGAGACTAATGGTTGAGTTTCGAGCGAATCGGGAAATGCGGGGATGACCCGTGATCCCACTCTGTCCCAGGCCATGTCGCCGGCATGTCCAGCTGTCCAGCCGAGGAGGGGGTCGCGGACTCTCAGAAAATTGTCATAGGAGAGGGATGCCGGCTCGTAGAAAAAATAGGATTTCGCCTGCAGCCAATGACTCCCCAGAAAAGCGATCCCTTCAATTGAAGCTAACGTCAGAAGAAATAGTGCGAGGCGAATCAGAAAGGGACGAAGGTCTTTCCGAGTGGGTAGAAACAGCCCCTTCATTCAGTAACCCGTTGACAGGTGATGAACAGCGTGGGTGCTTCGACGAAGCCGGCCTTCGTCTGATACCACGCGAGGTCGGTTCCGACTGCCTCGGTACGACGGAGGAGCAGCGACAACGCGCCGGACACTTCGACCAACGGTTGAAATCCCTCGACGGCGCCGCCGTCGAGCCAGACGCCCTGTGCCCGAAGTCGGAAACTGTCGGTCGCAGGATCGGCCATAACCGGGGCCACCAGGCGGAGAAGATAGAGCGATTTTCCGGCGTCCTTGAGAAGCTGCGCCGGCGGAATGCCGGGGTCAGGACTGACCCGGAGGGCTCCGATTCCGGTGGTCGGGTAGTCGCGATAGGAGAGGCGCCGCGCCCCTCCTCGGGTGGGTTCACCATGAAGCTGGGCCTCGAAGTGGCAGGCCAGGCGGTGTCGGGGGACGCCGTGATCCAGCAATATGTGACGGCCGGTAGGCAAGCCCTCTCCGTCGCAGGGGGCCACCGGCGGACAGTCGGCTGCGCTTCGGTCATCGGTCAGCGTCAGGGCCTCCGAGCCCAATCGACCGTTTCGATCCATCAGTCGGGTCAGAGGGTCCCTCTCTTCAGGTGTTGGCAGGAAGAGGGTCGACAGGGAGGCCAGCAGGTGTGCCCCAACTTCGGGGTGGAGAAGGATGTCGAAGAGGCCGTCACGGCTGACGGGAGGGCCGCCGGCAAGGATCGCCCGATTGCACATCTGAGCCGCGATAGCTTCCGGATCGAAGTCATCCGGTCGTTGGACCCAGACCCACTCGTGGTGCGGAATTCGGTCCCCACTTCTCGGGGCCAATTCGACCAGGAGGGAAAGGGTGGCGTCGCGCTGAGAGGCGACAAAACCGTCCCCGGTGGCCAGAAGCCAGGCGTAGGTGCCTTCCTGGAACGTCAGGCGGCGGATCAACAGGGTCGAGCCGGACGCCTGGAGGACGCCTCGGGTCAAGGCCTCGGCGACATGAGAGGCCCAGGCGGAGCCCGGCAGGTGCCGTGGGGGTGCTACCGGAGTGCATCCAAGCAAACGGGCCGGGGGGAGGGGGTCAAAGGGCAGGGCGGCCAGCGACGATCCCGCGGCCTCCACCGCGACGCGGGCAGCCTGGGCCTCGAGGCCTGATGCCGCGCCGAAGCCGGCCTCTCCGTGACCGGTCATCCGAACGGCAACACCGGTTTCGTGAACGACCGAGACCTCCAGAGGGGGATCGGGCTCGAAGACCATCTCGCGGAGTGTGGACGCCTTGGCGAACATCTCCCATCGGGTTGCATCGGTGTGAATGATCATGTCCCGGGTTGATCTTGCCGTACGGTGGAGGCGCTCGATGGGGTCGGAATCCTGAGTCCAAACCATCAGCGAACCCTACACCACTTCCAGAGAGCGGACGAGGATCGTCGGCGCTTCCGAGCCCGTCGGCAGGGGCAGTCCGGCCTTGAGGCACCAGCCCAGTCGCCAGTCGGGTGTCGGGTCGTCCCCGAGGTCGGGATCGATCAATTTCAGGATCCCCAGGACATTCCCACCGAGATCAAAGGGTGCCAGGGCTCGCCGGCGGCGACCGTGGCGTAACTCCCAGCCCTCTTCGACCCTGAGGATGACCCTGCCCGAGCGGGGCTCGACGGAGGCGCCGCTCAGTCGCGTGATGACCAGTCCGTTCCTCAGGTCGTTTTCCAGGGCCTGGGGGTCGGTTTGACCCTTCGGGACCACCAGGTTGGACATCCGTGGAACGGGTGCCTGGTTCCAGGCGGCCCGGCGCCCCCGTCCGGGCGCGTGTCCCAATGCGTCGGCCGTAAAACGGTCACACAGTGCCCCGCAGACGACGCCGCCGCTGAGCAGAGTGATCGGCTCGGCCTCCACGCCCTCGTCGTCTGAAGTGAAGGCGCCGGGCAAGTCGAAGCGGGTGGGGTCATCGGTGACCGAAAGAGTGGGAGGCCCGACGATTGACGCCTCTCCGTCCTCGAGAGGGGACCCCCCACCACTGAGGACGTCACCTTCCAGGAGGTGGCCGACAAGTTCGTGCATTACAACGCCCGACGTGCCAGAGGTGAAGACGACCGGCAGTCGCTCCCCGCTGCTCGGCCGCCACACCCTTCGTTGAGAGCGCGCGTTGACCAGTGGCGCCCACCGGGGAAGGTCGGCATGGTCCCACGTGGCAAGGAGCGAGCTGGAACTAGGAGTCGGAGTCTGCAGTCGAATCAGGAGGGGTGTGTGGATTTCGCGCCATTGCCCAGGTTGAATAATTGCGGCCCGGCGCTCGAAGAGAAAGACGGTCGCATCGCTGAGAGAGGTCGCATCCACCCAGGCTTCCGCCGTATCCCTCCAGCCCCGAGGGGCGTCCAGATCTGGCGGTGGCAGGGGGCGTTGGAGATGGAGCTCGCGGGTATCGAGCGGGCCGGAGAGGAGATGGGCGATGGTCTTGGGTGAGGTTCCGGTTGCCGCCACGATCTCGTGCCGAAGATCAGTTCTCGTTCGGACTGCGGCTCCCTCGGTTCGACACTCTTCGACCCACCGGGCACTGCGTCGCACATGGAGTCGCAGCTCCAGTCGTCGTTCGAGATAGAGGTCGACCAGTCCGGCATCGGCCTCTTGGCCTTTTTGGCACCACTGGGCCAAGGCCTCGAGCCACCGACGATCGAACGCGGGTTCACGGGTGTTAGTAGCCTGCATGCTCGTCACGGCGCAATCCTACCGGGGATGGCCAAAAAATGGAGCGAAAAGTCTGGAAACCCGAAGACGAATGAAATCGCGGTAGAATGCCGGGCGGATGACGGCAGCGGGGGAACACCGAAAATGACAGAGGGCGGGTCAGTGCTGTCATCAGCCTGTCCGCAATGAGTTGGAGGAGCCTATGAGTCGAGATGTTCTTGAGGCCCTGAACCGGCGCCTGGAAGCCAATAGGCGTGGTGGCGGGCAGGCCAGGATTGAGAAGCAACACCAACAAGGCAAGCTGACCGGCCGAGAGCGGGTCGAGTTTTTCCTCGATGAAGGCTCCTTTGAGGAAACCGACGCCCTGGTCGAGCATGGCTGTACCGACTTCGGCATGGCCGACAACAAGATCTCGGGGGACGGTGTCATCACCGGGCACGGACGGGTGGACGGGCGCCCTGTCTTTGTTTTTGCCCAGGATTTCACGGTCTTTGGGGGCTCGCTGTCGGAGGCCAACGCGGCCAAGATCTGCAAGATCATGGACCTGGCCCTCAAGGTGGGAGCGCCGGTCATCGGGCTCAACGACTCGGGAGGCGCTCGTATCCAGGAGGGTGTGGCCTCCCTGGCGGGGTACGCAGACATCTTCCTGCGCAACACGATCTCATCGGGTGTCGTGCCTCAGATCTCGGCGGTGATGGGTCCCTGTGCGGGCGGCGCAGTGTATTCCCCGGCGATCACAGATTTTGTGTTCATGGTTGAGGAAACGTCCTATATGTTTGTCACGGGGCCGGACGTCATCAAGACGGTGACGCACGAAGAGGTGACCAAAGAGGAACTCGGCGGGGCCATGACCCACAACGGTGTTTCGGGAGTCGCTCATTTTGCGGCCCAAAACGACACCGACTGTCTGGCTCAGATTCGAAAACTCCTGTCCTTCTTGCCGGCCAACAACGCCGAGGCGCCCCCGGTTGTGCCGACGGACGATGCGCCGGATCGGGAGATACCGGAATTGGACGATTTCATTCCGGCCGACGCCAATAAACCGTACGACATCAAGAAATTGATCCGATGGACGGCCGACGACGGGGACTTTTTCGAAGTCCACGAGCACTTTGCCAAGAACATCGTCGTCGGGTTCATCCGAATCGGCGGTCGAACCGTCGGGGTCATCGCCAATCAACCGGCGCATCTGGCGGGCACCCTGGACATCGACTCGTCGGTCAAGGGCGCCCGATTCGTTCGTTTCTGTGACGCGTTCAACATCCCGCTATGGATCGTCGAAGATGTTCCCGGCTTCCTGCCGGGCACGGCGCAGGAGTGGGGCGGAATCATCATGAACGGCGCCAAGTTGCTCTTCGCCAGGGCGGAGGCAACCGTGCCCAAGGTCACGGTCATCACCCGAAAGGCCTACGGCGGGGCGTACTGCGTCATGGGAAGCAAACACATCCGTACCGACGTCAACCTGGCCTTTCCGACGGCTGAGATCGCCGTCATGGGGCCACAAGGCGCGGTCAATATCCTCTACAAGAACGAGATTGCCGCTGCCGATGACAAAGAGGCCGCTCGGGAGAATAAGGTGGCCGAGTACCAGGACCGCTTCGCTAATCCCTTCGTCGCGGCGGAAAAGGGTTACCTGGACGAGGTGATCGTGCCCCGGACGCTCAGGCGAAAACTGGCGGCTTCGTTCTCGTTGCTGGCGAGCAAGCGGGATTGGATGCCGGCCAAAAAACATGGGAACATCCCACTATGAAAAATGCTGGCATGAAACCGGGAACCCCCGAAGTTGAACAGGCCGGCACAAAACCACTGCGGGTTGTCGCCGGGGCCGAAGGCCACGAGCAACATTCCGCTATGAAGCTCCTGATCGCCAACCGCGGAGAGATTGCCGTCCGGATCATTCGTGCCTGCAGGGATATGGGCATCGGTACCGTTGCCGTCTATTCGGAAGCTGACCGGCTTTCGCCCCATGTTTTGATGGCCGACGAGGCGATGCCGATCGGTCCGGCGCCGGCTCGGGAAAGCTACCTTCGGGCTGAGGGCATCCTCGAAGCCGCAAGAACCTCCGGCGCGACATTGGTACACCCGGGTTACGGTTTCCTGGCCGAAAACGCCGAATTCGCCGAACAGGTCGAGGCCCAGGGCCTGATCTGGGTAGGGCCGCCGCCCGAGGCCATTCGGGTGATGGGTTCCAAGACCGAGAGCCGGAAATTGGCGGTCGAGGCCGGGGCGCCCCTGATTCCGGGCATGCTGGAGCCTCTGAAGGACCTTGCGGAGCTGGAGTCCTTCGTCGAGGATCACGGTCTCCCGGTGCTGCTCAAGGCGGTCGCCGGCGGAGGCGGCAAAGGAATGCGGGCCGTCCACAAATTCGAGGATCTCGGGGCCGCGCTTGACCGCGCCCGCTCAGAAGGCGCCGCGTATTTCGGTGACGACAGGGTGTACGTCGAGAGATTGGCCGACAGGGCTCGGCATGTCGAGGTCCAGGTGGCGGCAGACCATCATGGTTCGGCCGTGTACATCGGCGAGAGGGAGTGTTCCATCCAGCGCCGGCATCAGAAAGTCGTCGAGGAGTGCCCCTCGCCTGTCGTAGGGCCCGAACTGCGGCGGCGGCTCGGCGAAACGGCCTTGGCGATCGTTCGGACATCGAACTACCGTTCCGTGGGAACGGTCGAGTTTCTGCTGGCCCCTGACGGACAGTTCTACTTCCTGGAGATGAACACCAGGCTCCAGGTCGAACATCCGGTGACCGAAGAGGTCTTCGGCATCGACCTGGTCTGTGAGCAGATTCGTATTGCCCTCGGTGAGCCGTTGTCCCTTCGGCAGGAGGATCTCGTGCCCCGGGGGCACGCGATCGAATGTCGGATTTATGCCGAAGACCCGCTGCGTGGCTTTGCCCCTTCGCCTGGTGTGATTCAACACCTGCAACGACCGGCGGGGCCTGGCATCAGGGTGGATTCCGGCGTGGTCGAGGGTTCGGTCGTGCCGCTGGACTACGATCCGTTGTTGGCGAAGCTGGTGGTCTGGGGCCAGGACCGGCAGGTGGCGCTGCAGCGGCTCAAACGAGCCCTGGGCGAGTATCAGGTTCTCGGCATTCGCACGACTCTGACTCTTTTCAGGGCCTTGGTCGATATGGAGGCCTTCCAAAAGGCCGATTTCCACACTGCCTTCCTCGACACTTTGTTGGCCGACGAGGGCCTGGAGGAGTTGCACCACCGCCAGGATCCCGAAGCCGAGGAGGCCTCGTTGATCGCCGCAGCATGTCTGGCATCGTTGGATGCAGGGCGGTTGGCTGAAGATCTCTACGCCCACGCCGAGGGCGGCGGGTGGTGGGCCGAGGGCTTGCGCCAGCAGCATGGGAGGTTTCCGCGATGAAGTGGATTGTCAAAGGCGCGACCGTGACCCGCGAGGTCGAGGTTGAGCGGGAGGGCGACCATTTCGTCGTATCGGTCGACGGCGTCAGCCGGGTCGTCGACTACATCCCGCTTGACAGGACAATCGCCTCCTTGAGGTATCTGAATAACGGGAACAGCTTCCACATCACAGCCTACCGTGAGGCCAAGAGGAGCTTCAGGGTCGCCGTCGGCGAGCGGGAGTTCACCTGGGACGTCCTGACGCCGGTCGAGGCCGTGGCGTCCGAGGCCAGGGGCGCCTCGGTGGGTGCGGCACGGATCACCGCCCCGATCCCGGGCAAGGTCGTCAAGGTCAATGTGGCTCCCGGCGACCAGGTCGAGCAGGGCCAATCGGTCGTCGTTCTCGAGGCGATGAAGATGGAGAACGAGTTGGAAGCGGAGCGGTCCGGCAAGGTGGCGGCCATTCATGTCGCCGCTGGGGACACTGTCGACACGGGGACGGTGCTGGTCGAGTTGGAAGCGGAGGATCATGGGTGACGGCCGTAGGCGGCAATTGGGGGGAGTTCTCAGCTTGGCCTTTTGAAAAATCAAGAAAAAGACATCCATGCGGCCAGCACAAGAACACAATTGAACCGCAAAGACGCAAAGACCGCAAAGGGAACGCAAAGAAGGTATTAATATTAAAATACTTAGCGCTCTTTGCGATCTTGGCGGTTCAAATATAGGCCATGGGTTTATCGGTGGCAGCTCGCCATCCTGGGTAATTCTGCAAGTGCCTGTGCGATCAGCCCGAATTCGGCCTCGTAGTTTCGAGTTTCGAGTTTCGAGTCTCAAGTATCTGGTCACCGCCCTCTGTTTTGTCTGCCTTTTAAGTTCGTCCGTCCTCTCAGCGGCGACGTGGTGCACGATCGACGTTGAGGTCAGCGACGGTAGCGCAAAGGCGCTGGAGGATGTTGATGTCAGGGCCGAAGCATCGGTCCTGTTCGATGCCCGGCGCATAGCGACAGGTCCCGATGGGGCTGCGGTGTTGCTGGGCCTTCCGGCTGGATCCTATCGACTCGAGATCAGCCGTGACGGCTATCAGTGGCTCGAGGTCCAGGATGTTCGGTGCGAGCCCGGTGGTGTCGTGAGGATGGCGGTGGTGCTCGAAAGGACCGAAGGTGACGAGGTGGTCGTCCTGCCTTCGGGGCCGTCGGTCGATCCTGAGGCGACGACGGTTGGTTATCTTCGTCCTCGAGAGGCATGGGAATTACTGCCGGAGGGCGGGATCCCCGGCGCCGGATTGCGGCCGGCTGACGCCATGGCGTTCGAGGGCATCCTACAAGTTGGTCATGGAGACGGCCCAGGGCCGCGGTTGGTCGTTGTTCCTCGCTCGCCGGAGGCCGGTTTTCACGGCAGGGTGTCGATCGAAGCCGGAGCCGGCCTGCGGGCTCGACCGACCGGAACGCGAGGCGACGTCACGGGCCTTGATGACGTCATGCGGACCAGGGTCTCCCTTGGCGGAATCCCGGCTGACGGTCATTTTGGGACTTTTTTTGCCCTCGAGACGAATGCGCCGGACCTGGACAGCCGCGTAGAATTCGATGACGGGGTTTCCGGCGAGAATGTCCAGCGCCGGCGTCAATGGGATCAAAACTCGGTTCTGGCATATGGTGTTTTCGACTGGATGCCGGCCCCGGACAACCGTGTGGATCTGCGTTTGAACTGGGGGAGGCGGCGGCAACAGGGGGTCGCGTCGAGCCTGCACGTGGCGCCCGATTCGTCCCTGCCGGGGGGCGAACAGGATCACACGGATCGAGCGGTCGGACTGGAATGGCACGCCCTGGTGTCGGACGAGCTGGTCGTGAGCCTTGCCGGCGGCTTTTCCGACAGTACTTTCGAGTGGACGCCGACCGAAAACGGTCCAATGGAGCAGGACCAGAGCCCGGACGGTCACTGGAGTGCGGGCCTGGGGAACGGCATCTGGGTGGGTGATGGTGGTGTTGCGGCATTCGATCAGTCTGTCGACGATTTGCAGGGCGAGGCCGGCATGGAGTGGTCGGTGGGCTCGGCACACCGGCTGGGTATCGAGGCCTCGTGGCGCCGGGAGGATCTGGACCTCGAGTTTTCGGAGGCGATCAACGGTGTTGGCGTCGGAATTCGAAGAACCTACCGAGGGCCGGTCGCCGAGCGTTTGGACAGGCTGGTGCCTTCTGCAGGGGGGCGGGGCCTGTTGGAGTCGCGGCGGGTCGCCCTGCGGGACGCCTGGCGAGCGGGGCCGGGGTTGACGGTCGTCTTGGGTCTGGAGATAGGAGATCTTGATTTCGATACCGGTGGAAGCGATCCGGGCTACCATTTTGGCATCGAGGACACCCTCTCTCCCCGAGTGGGGCTGGTCTGGGACTTCGAGGGTACGGGGAGATCTCGGGCGTGGGTGCGGTGGGCCCGCTTTCGCCAGGGGCCCGGCGAGGCCGTTCGATGGCGAATGACCGGCGCTCTGGACATCGAAACAATCTTCATCGACGATGACGGAGCCTTGAGGGAAAGGTCGCCTGGCCCCATCAGCGTGGCTTCCGATCTCGAACCGTCCGTCATCGACGAGACCGTGTTTGGCGTGGAGTACGAGTTTTTGTCCCATCTCGTGGCCGGGGCGGCGGGCGCCTTCCGGCGGTCTCAGGGTCATCTGGCGATTCTGACCGAGGACGGCGGCCGGACCTTTCAACTGGACACGCCCTCGGGCGAAGGCTGGCCCGAACGTCTTGACAGTGAAGTCTTCGAAACCTGGGCCTGGGTGCGCAAGCGACTGGCCAACGGCTGGCAGGCGGAGGTGCTCGTTGGGTGGCGTCAGAGCCGGGGCGCTTGGCCCGGTCCACCGGATGTCGATCCGGCTGATCTCGACCGGGAGTAT
>JAUWTC010000247.1 GCA_030609785.1 Holophagae bacterium | reverse complement strand
CCGATCAGCCAGAGAAAGAGAATACAGCCCCACGCCAGTTCCGATCCACCGAGGGTCGTCATCGCCTCCCGGATCAAGAGAGCCTGGGACATCACGGCAACTGCACCGAGCCCAACCAGTCCGAAACGAATGTCGGCGGTGTTCATAGGACCATTGTGGCACTGACCCGGCGGTACCGGGGAGGTAATGGCCAACCCCGGCCTTCGGGTGCGCCTGGCGGCACTCCCGCTCGGGCATTTCCCGGAGGGGCAGAATTTTCGAATATGGGGGAGGGTCGCCCCTCCGGGAAATGATCTCGGCGGCCTGCGACTCAGCCGGGAGATTCGTTCGCCAAGGTGCTCGCCGAGGGTTCACGCCATCGCGTCCTATCGAACGCGATGAGCGTAGCGCCCAGTTTGAGAGTTTCCTTTTGATCACGATCTCTGCGGCGTGCCCCCCTTGACGTTGACCGCAGCGTTGTCCAAGCCGGGAGGGTGCCGTAGGACAACATCAAGGACGGCACGCCCCGAGTGTGGGTATCGGGCGCTCTGTGGTAGAGACGTCGCCGTCGGGTCAAAAAAACGGCCGAGGCGTTAGCCCCGGCCGTGATTGCGATCAGTGCTGACTCTACTCTTCGCCCATGAAGGGGTAGGCGAAGTGCTTCGGTGGTACGAAGGTCTCCTTAATCGTGCGCTGAGAGGTCCAGCGGATCAGGTTGAGGAAGGAGCCGGCCTTGTCGTTGGTGCCTGAGGCTCGGGAACCGCCAAAAGGTTGCTGGCCGACGACGGCGCCGGTCGGCTTGTCGTTGATGTAGAAGTTGCCGGCGGCATGCCTGAGGCGGGCTGCCATCTTGACGGCGGCGCCCCGGTCTTCGGAGAAGATCGCGCCGGTCAAGGCGTAGATCGACGTCGTATCACAGAGTTCGAGGGTCTCCTCGAGGTCGCTGTCGTCATAGACGTAAATGGTCAGAACAGGCCCGAAGATCTCCTCTTCCATCAGCTTGAATCGCGGGTTCGTCGTCAAAACGACCGTCGGCTGGATGAAGTAGCCTTCGGAGTCGTCCCACTCGCCGCCGCAGAGGATTGAGGCATCAGACGCATCCTTGGCGTGCTGGATGTAGCCGGTGATGTCGGCAAACGCGGCGGCGTCGATGACGGCGCCCATGAAATTCCGAAAGTCCATCGGGTTGCCCATTTTGATCTCGCCCACCTGGGCCAAGAGGCCATCCTTGACTGCCGGCCACAGGCTCGACGGGATGTAGGCGCGTGAGGCGGCCGAGCACTTCTGGCCCTGGTACTCAAAGGCGCCGCGAACCAGGGCGGTTGCCAATGCCTCGGAGTTTGCCGACGGGTGGGCGAAGACGAAGTCTTTGCCGCCGGTCTCGCCGACGATGCGCGGGTAGGTTTTGTACGACGCGATGTTGGCGCCGACGGTCTTCCACATGCCCTGGAAGACAGGGGTCGATCCGGTGAAATGCACACCGGCAAGGTGTGGGCTGGACATTACGGGGTTGCCGACCTGCCCGCCGGATCCTGGGATGAAGTTGATGACGCCCGGGGGGAAACCCGCAGCCTCGAAGAGCTTCATCAGATAGTAGCCGGTGAAGACCGCCGAGGATGCCGGCTTCCACAAGACGGTATTGCCCATCAGGGCCGGGGAGGTTTGCAAATTCCCGGCGATCGAAGCGAAGTTGAAGGGCGTCACCGCGAAGACGAAGCCCTCGAGGGCCCGATACTCGACGTAGTCCCAATGGCCTCGGTCGCTTGCCGGTTGCTGCTCAAAAAGGAAGCGCATGTAGTGGGGGTTGAATCGGAAGAAGTCGATCAACTCGCAGGCTGCATCGATCTCCGCCTGGAAAACGGTCTTCGACTGGTTGAGCATGCATGCGGCGTTCATCGTGTCGCGCCAGGGGCCCGCGAGGAGTTCCGCCGCCCGGAGCATCACTGCCGAGCGGTGCTCCCAGGGCATCTCCGACCACTCGCCCCAGGCGGCTTGGGAGGCATCGATCGCCATCTGGACTTCGTTTTCACCGGCCTTGTGGTAGGTGCCGAGCACATGATTGTGATCATGGGGGCAGACAGCATTGGCGGTGTTGCCGGTGCGGACTTCCTTGCCGCCGATGATCAGGGGGATCTCGATCTCTTCGGCCAACATCTCGCGCATCCGGGCCTTCAAAGAGACCTTCTCGGGCGATCCGGGCGCAAAGGACTTGATCGGCTCGTTGACCGGTGTGGGAATGGACACGATTCCGTTGGGCATCAGAAACCTCCACAAAAAACAGGGATTTGGACCTCAAACGCGGCCCGACGGGCATCCTACTCGCTTGTGAAGATTTGCGCAATATCGGCGGAGCCGGAGCAGAAAGAAGGGACAATTGAACCGCCGAGACGCAAAGAACGGGAAGGAGGCGCAAAGAGGGGAGAAATTTGAACCACGAAGAGCACAAAGAACACGAAGGAAACACAAAGAACGCAAGAGGGATAGCCACAAAAAGGCACAAAAAGAGAAGCAAGATGAAATGCTGGGGCTGTGTCCTGGAGCGCGGGGCAGGAACCGGCATGGCGGCCGGAGGCCGGTGGAACCGTCAGGTTCCGCATTCGAAGAATGCAGTGCGGGCGCTGCCCCGCATTGTGACGCCCGGCCATTGCATGCGCCTGAGCTGTCAGGCGTCAGTTACACTTTTGGTATTGGAGGGCCGATGGACGACGGTTTTATCTATTTGGACTACAACGCGACGACACCGACTGATCCTCGGGTTGCCGAAGCGATGCGGCCGTTCCTGACCGGGTACTTCGGGAATCCTTCGTCAGATCATCGCGCCGGGCGGGAGGCCCGGCGGGCGGTGGACCAGGCCCGTGTGAGGGTTGCCTCATCCATCGGGGCCCGACCCGATGAAATCATTTTCACCTCGGGAGGCACCGAGAGCAACAACCTGGCTTTTCACGGTGTCGCGGCTGCACGGGGTGGTGGTCATGTGATCACTTCGGCGATTGAACACCCTGCCGTTCTCGAGGTCGTCCTGGCGATGGAAGGCTCCCGTGATATCGAAATGACGATCGTTGGTGTCGATTCGAGAGGCCGGGTTGATCCTGCGGCAGTCGAGGAGGCACTCCGCCCCAGCACTGTCCTGGTGTCCTTGATGTTGGCCAATAATGAGGTCGGAACCCTGCAGCCTGTAGTGGAAGTCGCGAAAATCTGCCGGGAACGCGGGGTGGCCGTCCACACTGACGCCGCCCAGGCGGTCGGCAAGGTTCCGGTGGACATCGATGAGCTTGGCGTCGACCTGCTGTCGATCGCCGGCCACAAGCTGTACGCCCCAAAGGGCGTCGGCGCCCTGTACGTCCGGCGCGGTACCGCGATCGAGCCCTTCGCCCGAGGCGCCGGGCACGAGCGGGGCCTGAGACCGGGCACCGAGAATGTGCTCGAGATCGTCGGCCTGGGGATGGCCTGTGAGCTGGTCGAACTGGAATTGGACGAAGAAATCCCTCGATTACGGGCCCTGAGGGATGGCCTGCGAGGTCTGCTGACCGACAGGATCCCTGATCTCATCGAGCACGGTCACCCCGAACACCGACTGCCCAATACCCTGAGCGTGGCTTTCCCCGGAGTCGAGGCTGCCGAGGTTCTTTCTCGACTGGAGAATGACGTCGCCGCATCGGCCGGAGCGGCATGCCACGAGGGGGGAGCGATTCTCAGTCATGTGCTCTGGGCAATGGGAATCGAACCCGAAATCGCCCGATCGACCCTCCGGCTGTCCGTCGGACGATTCACTTCGGAGGAGGATCTCGAAATCGGTGCTCGCCGCATTGCTGACGCGGTAGAGAGGCGGCCAGGTAGAATCTCCCAGAACGAAGTTTGACCGATGGAGTGATGCTTTTGGCAATCAGTTCAACAATCCGTGTATTCCTGGTCCTCTTTGTGTCGCTGTGTTCCGCCAGTGCACTGGCCCAAGAGGCGCCGTTCCTCGCGGCCGTTTCGCCGCTTTGGGCGGGCCACCTTCGGCCCGAGGGCCTGGAACTTCACGATCCCGGGCACCGGGGGTGGACGTTTTCGGCTTCGTACGCTTACGGCAATACGTTTTTCGTCAGCCCTGAGGTTGTCGAGACCCACATTGAGATCGACGGTGTTGATGCAAACCTCAGCCAGGAGGCTTTGGACCAGGCACGGTATTTGTGGCCGCAGGCGGATCTCTACGCCATCGATACCGAGACCAGCCGTTTCGACCTCGAGGCCGCGTATACGTCCGACCGATGGTTCGGGGGGGTCAGGGTTCCGGTATGGAGCATGGGTGGAACGCACCTTGACGGTTGGCCCAGTGGCACGCACGATTTGCTGGGGGTCTCCAATAGTGGTCGTGAGTTCTTCCCTGAGGGACAAACTACCCTCGCTCTGATGCCGCCCGGAGGGAGTTGGTGGTCATTTGACGGCAAACAGAGCGCACGCGTGATGGGACTGGCCGGATGGGCCGGTCGGCGGTGGTCCGTCGGCGAGAACGGTGGGCAACGGGTGTGGGTCGCTCTCTCGGCGCCGGTTGACGATGACGGCCCCTGGGGTGATGTGGGCTCAAGCGGTGGTGTCAGATGGTCGATCTCAAACCGATGGGGTGGTCTCGGCTTGTACGGTGGACTGGGATGGACCTTTCAAGGTGGGGATGCCGGAACCCTCGGGGATGCGGCGGATACGTTTCACGCATGGGGAGGCGCCGACATCAGCCTCGGCAAACGCTGGGCGCTGCTGACCATGGCAAGAATTGATGACTCGGTATTTGCCGACGTCGATCCGGGCAAGGCCGGCCGGGCGACCGGTGAGTTCGCTATCGGTTTCGCGGCGCCTCTTGGATCGAGCCTGCGACTGCACCTGGTCCTCGGTGAGGATTTCCCCGGGATGGGGATGGCGCCGGATTTCTCGATTCAGGGGGGATTGATCTGGAGGCCGTAGGCCGACGGGGTCGAAGGGTCAAAGGGTAAAAGAGTTAAAGAGTTCAAGAGTTTTCTTGGGTCTTGGGTTGTTTGGATGAGTGAGTGCGCCCCGTGGAGCGCGGG
>JAUWTC010000353.1 GCA_030609785.1 Holophagae bacterium | reverse complement strand
CGCCTTCAGACTGGGCGATCTCGTTTTCGTGGTGAGGAAAAATGTTGTCGACGCCGCCGGTGTGGATGTCGAAGGTCTCGCCCAACAGACTCATGGCCATGGCGGAACACTCGAGGTGCCAGCCGGGCCGACCGCTGCCGACCTCGGTGTCCCAGGAGGGTTCGTCCTCTTTGGCGCCCTTCCAGAGCACGAAGTCCCGGGCGTCTTCCTTCTCGTACTCGTCCGAATCCACCCTGGCGCCGGCCAGGTTTTTGTCCGGGCGGATCCTCGAGAGCTTGCCGTAGGCGGGGAATGTCGAGATTCGGTAGTAGATCGAGTCGCCCGAGCGATAGGTGTGCCCGCCTTCTTCCAGAGTCTTGACCAATTCGGCCATCTGGGGGATGTAGTCTGTTGCCCGCGGATAGTGCTCTGCCCGTTCGATTCTCAGGGTGTCAAGATCCTCAAAGAATGCCTGAATGAAACGGTCAGTGAAATCCCTGAGCGAAAGGCCCGCCTCGTTGGCGCCCCGAATGGTTTTGTCGTCGATGTCGGTCAGGTTCATCACCTGTGTGACCTGCCAACCGAAAAGTTTCAGAGTTCTGCGGAGAATGTCCTCGAACAGAAAGGTCCGCAAGTTCCCGATGTGGGAAAAGTTGTAGACGGTCGGGCCGCAGGTGTAGAACCGGGCATGTCCCTCTTCCAGGCTCTCAAACGGCTCCTGCCTCCGGGTCAGGGTGTTGTACAAACGCAGACGAATATCGTCCATGGACTCCTCCGGCCGGGGATTGTAGCAACTTGGCGAAGCCGGTACCAAAGAACGTTCGAACAAGAACGCAATTGAACCGCCAAGACGCAAAGGACGCGAAGAGAAGAGGAGAGAAATTCAGGGGACAGAGGCGCCGACAGTTGACACCGAATGAGTCAGGCAGCAGCAGTCGGTTACGCCCGGTTAGGGTTTCGTTTTACAACAAAATCGCCTTTTTTGACTCCAATCTCTTTGGCGATCAAGTCACATTTGCTGACGAACAGAAAATATATGTTGCCTGGGACGTCCAGCAATCCTTCCAAGTTGCCCTGGCCTTTGGAAATAATGATGTCCGCTTCGTTGAAGATGCGTTTGAATTCGTCAGAGGCGGTTTCCCACACTGCACCGGGTGAATCGTCGCCTGTCGTAATGATGTCGGCGATTTGATCAATCCCGACCATTCGGGCATCTTCCATGGTGATGTCATTTATCACCGGGCCGTTACGAACCACAAAGCTGATATGTTCCACGTCAATATGGCTCAGAAACAACTTGTCCAACACGATTTCCCCGCAGTTATCGCCGATATAGAGAAGATGAGTCGCCGCTGCCAAATCGGTTCTGAGTAGCTGCGAATCATCTATTGCCAATTGAGCTTCCATCACCCGGTCAATCGTTTCAAAAATGTCCAACCGGTGCTGCGAGCCAAAATCAATCACGTTGCCGGCAATGGCTAAACGCATGGCCGTATCAAATGAATCCTCAGCCCGGTTGACCATAGCTTCAAATTTTGGGTACAGATCCAGGAGCATTTGGTTATAGCGGGCCTTGACGTCTCGATACGGATCAGGATCGTTCAGTTCCTGCCGAATCATACGGTGAATATCTCTTCCCAATACCGGCGGGGACTGGCGATAATCGGCCTGAGACAATAATGTCAACAGCCGACGCAAAGCCGGTTCCCGAATGGTTTCCGGGATGTCATCTTTCTTGAGTAATTGCACAAAATTGTTGATGATGCAGGGGATACAGTCCAATGACATTTTCATGTTATCAGTTTGCCTTGTCTTGTCGATATAGATTTACCGGTGTACGCACGGGAGAAAGAAAGCCAATCCCAATATAGGTTCTCAGAATATTAATCGTAAATCAAAACCTCTGACGTCACACTCCGAAGTATGCCTGCAGGCGGTCGAAGGCGGTGTTGATCGTCTGCTCCGGAACGCAAAAGGACATCCTGAGGTGAGCCTCGCCGGTCGGCCCGAAGGCAACGCCCGGGGTGGTGGATACCCGGGCCTCGCGGAGCAGCCGCCTGCAGAAGGAGAAAGAGTCCTGGCCTCCCTCCACCAGAATGTGCGGGAACATCAGGTAGGAGCCGTCAGGCTTCTGATAGGCGAAGATCTCCGGCATCGCATCCAGTCGCTTACACATCAGATTCCTGGTTGCGAGGTAGTGGGCCCGGAATGCCTCTACGCAGTCTTGCGATCCTCTGAGCGCTGCCAGGGCGGCGTATTGGGACACCGTGGGTGCGCAGATGGCGAACGGGATGTGGGCTTTGGTGATCTGTTCGATCCACTCCTCGGCGGCGTGCAGGTAACCGATCCTCCAGCCGGTCATGGCGTAGGTCTTGGTGAAGGTGAAGCAGCTGATTGTGCGCTCCTCCATCCCGGGAAGAGATGCGATGCTCACGTGCTGGTGATCGTCGAAGACGAAATATTCATAAGCCTCATCGGTGATGATGACCAGGTTGTTGTCGCAGGCGACGGTGGCCAGCCGTCTCAGCTGGTCTACTCCGAAGACGGTTCCGGTGGGGTTCGAGGGTGAGCAGTAGAGGATGGCCTTGGTCCTCGGCGTGACTGCCTCGGCAATGGCGTCGATATCGAGACGGAAGCCCTCTTCCTCAATACAGGGAACCAACACCGGCGTGCCCGATGCCATGACCACCTGACGGATGTGGGTCGAGTAGGTCGGGCTGGGCAGGATGACCTCATCTCCCGGATCGACGACCGCCATGATCGCTGCGGCCAGACCTTCAATGGCGCCGACGGTCACGATGATCTGAGAGCTTCGGGCATCAATTCCATTGTCTCTTTTCAGCTTCTCGGCGATCTCCTGGCGCAGAGCGGGCATGCCGGAGGTCGGAGAGTAGCCGCCCACCACGCCATCCGTTATTGCTCGGATCGCGCCCTCCTTGATGTGCTCCGGAGTGTCCGAGGTCGGCTTCGCCCAGGACAGGAAGGCGACGTCTTCAACCTCTTGGGACAGCCTGGTCATTTCGTGGATCGCGGATTTCCCGATACCGGCCACCCGCTGCGAAATCAAACTCGAATCTGCCATCGCTTCCTCCTTCATGACCGCAACCGGTCGCTACCACCCGTGTGCCTTGGGACAGTGTGTACAGGCGTCGGGGAAAGGGTTGGCGCGCAGGGTGGCAGTCCTGATCGCGTCGACCCTGTCCAACTCCCGGAGCCCTGTGACGGTGAAATCGGGGACCGAGGCCAGGAAAAGTCTCTCCGCATCGAGGCGCCGAGTCCACGGAGCCACGAAGCGCGTTCGGATCTCGCACGACAGGAGATCGGCGAGGCCCGTCGTGTCGAGTCGACCATAGCTCACCGCTTCGACCTCGGTTCGTCCGTTCGCGGACCAGCGCGGGATCGGCCCCTCGATGGGCAGGAGCAGGTTCACGCAGGGGCCGACGCGGCCGTCCCAGCCGACAAAGGCGAAACGGAGAGGATCCAACGAGCACACGAGTGGTTCCTCCCCGCCCTGGGCCAGGTCTCGAAAGCCGATGCCGGCGTCCGAGGCGACTCTCTCGGCCTCTTTCAAATACGGTGCGACTCCCTCGATCAGGTGATCTCCAGAAAAGGCGGCTTTCCCCACCTGAGCCGGCGAGGTCGGGCAATCGAGGTGAGTGACAAAGAGCTCATCCACCCCGGCGCGGGCGGCTAGCCCCACCACCGCAGGCAGGTCCTCGCCGTTGTGTCGGGTCAAGAGGTAGCTGATCAGGATCCGCAGCGGGACACGCCGTTCACGCGCGCGTCTGGCGAGGTTCCCGGCGGTAACGAGGGTCGACTCGAGCTGCGATCCGTCGCGCAGGGCTGCGTGGGTGCCGGCGTTGCCGGCCACCGAGATCACGACCCGGTCCACGTCTCCCTCCAGCAACCAGCTCGCGGCGTTCTCG
>JAUWTC010000218.1 GCA_030609785.1 Holophagae bacterium | reverse complement strand
TACTCCAGGACGTCGTATTTGTCCAGGAAGACCCACTGGTGGCAGGCGACAAAGTTGGCCTTCTTGACCAGGTAGGTCGATCGAATCGGCCTCGGGCCGAAGCGTAGGTGGGAGATGGTGATGGCGCCGGCCTTCTTCGAGTCGTAGACGAAATAGCCCTGCGCGAAGTTGTCGGTCTCTTCGCCGATGATCTTGATCGAGTTCTTGTTGGCGCCGACCGTGCCGTCAGATCCAAGCCCGAAGAAAACACCCCGGAAGACATCGTCCGGCGAAATGTCGAAGTCGTCGTCCACCGGGAGAGAGGTGTGGGAGATGTCGTCGATGATGCCGACCGTGAAGTGGTTCCTGGGCGCCTCGGCGGCCAGATTGTCGAAAATTGCCTTGATCATCCCAGCGTTGAATTCCTTCGACGACAGGCCATAACGCCCGCCGATCAGCACCGGTTCGGTTGCGAAGGGAGATCGTCCCTCAGTTCGGGCCTCGTTCAGAACGGTCATGACGTCGATGTACATCGGATCGCCGACGCACCCTGGTTCCTTGGTCCGGTCCATGACGGCGATCGCCTTGGTGGTGACGGGCAAGGCCGCCAGGAAGGCCTCGGCAGCAAAGGGCCGGTACATCCGGACCTTGAGAACGCCGATCTTCTCGCCGCGCTCGGTCATCCACTCAACCATCTCGTGAACGGCCTCTGCGCCGGAGCCCATGATCACAATTACGCGCTCGGCATCGGCTGCGCCAACGTACTCATATGGCTGGTACTGCCGGCCAACTACACGCGCGAAATCGTCCATTGCCTGCTGTACATGTCCCGGGCAGGCCTCGTAGTACGGGTTGATCGCCTCACGCGCCTGGAAGAAGACGTCGGGGTTCTGGGCCGTGCCTCGGATGACCGGTCGGTCCGGCGTCAAAGCCCGCTCGCGGTGGGCGTGGATCTGGTCCTCGTTCATCATCTCTCGCAGCTGGTCGTCGGTGATCGGGAGGATCTTGGAGACCTCGTGGGAGGTGCGGAAGCCGTCGAAGAAGTGGATGAAGGGAATTCTCGAGGCTAGTGAAGCCATCTGGGCGATGCAGGCCATGTCGTGGGCTTCCTGCACCGAGTTCGACGACAGCATGCCCCATCCGGTCTGGCGACAGGCATTGATGTCCGAGTGGTCGCCGAAGATCGACAGGGCGTGGGTCGCGACGGTTCGCGCCGACACGTGAAAGACTGCCGGTGTCAGTTCGCCGGCGATCTTGTACATGTTGGGGATCATCAGGAGCAGGCCCTGCGAGGCGGTGAAGGTGGTTGTCAGAGCCCCGGCCTGCAGGGCGCCGTGGACTGCGCCCGATGCGCCGCCCTCGGATTGTAGCTCGATGACGTCCGGGATACTGCCCCAGATATTCTTCATGCCCTTGGCCGACCACTCGTCGGCAAACTCGCCCATGTTGGACGACGGGGTGATGGGGTAGATGGCACAGACTTCGTTGATCCGGTGAGCGACCGAAGCAGTCGCCTCGTTGCCGTCGATCATGATCATTTTCGATTCAGCCATGGGGGGTCCTCCAGGGATCACTGCGGCGATCCGCCGCGAGCTGTGCGAGAGTGGAATCCGCTGTCCGACGCGGTCTCGCAGCGCGGAGCATACTCCCCAATGGGGTGACTGGCAAGGTGGGTTTGGAGTTGTCTCAACAAATGCCAGGTTGGGCTGTATTCGGTGCGTTTGAGGCTGGCGGATTCTGTTTCAGGGATTAGGGATTAGGGATCAGGAGACAAGGCACAGGCGGCAAGGAAATCACAGCAAAGGCGCAAGGACGCATGGACCATGTAGTGAGCTACCTCTTGGTGGCGCGCCGTTTGCCGAGCCAGATGTTGAGCGGATTGTTGCGGGAGAAGAATGGCATGACCGGCGGCTTCCGACGACCGATCGACTCCAGGATCAAATGGAGGCGCTTGTTCCGGCGGTCCAAACGGAGACCTGCATTGAGCGCTTCGACCGCCTTGCCACGATCGTCACGCTCGAGGTAAACCATTGCCAGATTCGCCCGGTGGTCGGGTTCGAGGGGGTTGGCGCGCAGAGAAATGTCGCAGTATTTGACCCCTTCAGCGTATTTACGGCGGACCTTGGCGACACAGTAACCGTAATAGGAGAACGCCCCCGCCGCGACCCTTCGGTCGCTGATCGTGCCTCCGGACAGCGGTGTCAGGAAACTTTCGAAGATCGTCAGGGCTTCGGTTGTCTTTGACTGTCGGGTCAGTTGGACAGCCTCGGCAACGGCCTGCTGCGCCTGGATGTTGTCCGGAGATGTGTCGTTCATTCTCCGAGTGTACATCAACCCGGCTTCGCCGGGTGCTATCAGCTATCAACTCAGGCGCTTGCAGCGGTCCGGCGTCCCAGCGTATTGGCCCCAAGAGGTCGAGTCTGATGAACCTGAGTCCCAGAACACATTTGTTTTCTTGAAAATATAGATGATCGGATGTAGATTTCCTCAGCCTGTCGGTCGCCGGAGAGGCGACCGGGCAGGAGGAGGTTGCATGCCAACACTGCTCGAGATCAAGGAAATTGCCCCGGCGTTCAAACAGTATCTTGTTGAAACTCCCGAGATTGCGCGCAAACATCAGGCGGGGCAGTTTGTCATCGTCCTGTTGCACGATCATGGGGAGCGCATCCCGTTGACGATCGCCGACTCCGACGCCGAGGCCGGAACAATCACACTGGTGGTCCAGGAAGTCGGGAAGTCAACGATGGAAATGGGATTGATGTCCGAGGGCGATCAGATCGAGGTGGTCGGCCCGCTGGGTACGCCGACGCACGTCGAGAAGCTCGGAACCTGTGTGTGCGTTGGGGGTGGCGCCGGCATTGCGCCCCTCCTGCCGATTGCCCGGGCGATGAAGGAGGCCGGTAACGAGGTCGTGTCGATCCTCGGAGGCCGCACCAAGGAGTTGGTGATCCTCCGTGACGAGATGACCGAGGCGTCTACTGAGATGATCTACACGACCGACGATGGATCGTTCGGGGCCAAGGGCTTTGTCACCAACGCCCTGGAACAGTTGATCGAAGAGCGGGGGAAACCGGACATCGTCATCGCGATCGGTCCGGCGATCATGATGAAGGCGGTTGCCGAGATGACCCGTCCCCTTGAGATCTCGACAGTTGTATCCCTGAACACGATCATGATCGACGGCACCGGTATGTGCGGCGGGTGCAGGGTGTCGGTCGGGGGCGACAGCAAGTTCGTCTGCGTTGACGGACCGGAGTTTGATGCCCATACCGTGGATTTCGACCTGATGATGAAGCGCCAGAGAACGTTTTTGTCCGAGGAGAACGTGGCGCGTCTGCGTTTTCTCGAAAGCCACAAATGCAAGGCGACCAAAGGCACGGAGGTCAGCTGATGGGCCGTGAACTGACGAAGAAAGAGCGGATGGAGCTGCCCCGGCAGTCCATGCCCACGCAGGATCCAATGGATCGGATCAAGAATTTTGACGAGGTGGCTCTGGGTTTTACGGCGGAGATGGCCATCACCGAGGCCGAGCGGTGCCTCGAGTGCAAGAAGCCACGGTGCGTCGACGGTTGCCCGGTCGGCATTGATATCCCTGCCTTCATCCACGAGATGCAGGAGGGTGATTTCGAAAAGGCGCTGGCCATCATCAAGCAGGCCAACACGCTGCCCGCCATCTGCGGTCGCGTCTGTCCGCAAGAAGACCAGTGCGAGCAAGTATGCGTCGTCGGCAACAAGTACAAGCCGGTTGCCATCGGACGTCTGGAGCGGTTCGTGGCGGACTGGGAGGTGGCCCAGGGCGGCGAAATCGTCATGCCCGAGCGCCAGCCGGAGACCGGGTTCAAGGTGGCCATCGTCGGTTCCGGACCCGCGGGCCTCGCCACTGCGGCCGAACTGGCCATGCGCGGCCATTCGGTGACGGTCTACGAAGCGCTCCACAAACCGGGCGGTGTCCTGGTCTACGGGATTCCCGAGTTCCGCCTTCCCAAGAAAATTGTCGAGGACGAAGTCGGAAACCTCAAGAAGCTTGGTGTGGAATTGCGCTACAACTTTGTCGTCGGCAAGATCGCCTCGGTACAGGAACTCTTCACCGAGTACAACTTCGACGCAGTCTTCATCGGAACCGGCGCCGGTCTGCCCTATTTCATGGGTATCCCCGGTGAGGACTACATCGGCGTGTATTCGGCCAACGAGTTCCTGACACGCGTTAACTTGATGAAGGGATTCGACTTCCCGGCATTCGACACACCGGTCGGGATGGGGCGCCGGGTCGCGGTTGTCGGTTCGGGGAACGTGGCGATGGACTGCCTGCGGACGGCCAAGCGCCTGGGTGCCGAGGAAGTGATCTGTCTCTACCGGCGTACGCGGGCCGAGTCGCCGGCGCGCCTCGAGGAACTCGAGCACGCCGAAGAAGAAGCAATCGATTTCCGCTGGCTTTCTTCCCCGGTGGAAATTTACGGTAATGACGATGCGCGGGTGACAGGAGTCCGGGTTCAGAAGATGGAACTTGGCGAGCCCGATGCTTCCGGTCGGCGCCGTCCGGTGCCGATCGAAGGCGAGCAGTACGATGTCGAGCTGGACACGATCATCATGGGCATCGGGCAGGGGCCCAACCCCCTGGTAACCCGATCGACCGAAGGACTGGAGCTCAACCGGTGGGGCAACATCGTCGTCGACGAAGAAACGATGATGACCTCGATTCCGGGGGTGTTTGCCGGCGGCGACATCGTTACCGGCGCGGCGACGGTCATTCTGGCGATGGGTGCGGGCAAAGTTGCCGCAGAGGGCATTGACACCTACCTCAGGGAGACCGTGAAGGTTCCCAAGGCGCGGACAGCCTGAGAGCTTAGGCGCTTGCAAGAATCAGTAATAGCCACAAAGAGGCACAAAAAGGGAAGGAATTGCCTTGCTGGGCCTGCGTTGTGGAGCGCGGGGCTCCCGCCCCGCATTGTGATGCCGGGAATCTCGCAGATCGGGCTCATTGGTTCCGGCTTCGCCGGGTTGCGATACACTCGCTCGGATGGAGGGTCTGTTCATGTTGAGGGTTCGAATTTTCACAGTTGCGATGGTCGCAGGGTTGTTTGGCGCCCCTCTTCTCGCTCAAACCCAACAGAATGTTCAACCCACCGGGACCCCGACTTGGGTTCCGCGGAAGGCCGTCGCCACTCCGGTACCCCTGACGCCTGTAGAGGCCGAGGCGAAAGAGTTGGGAGAGAAGCTCTCGAAAATAGATTTGGTGGTGTGGACGACGGTTCGAGAGCAGTGGAATGATGCTGAAGCCTGCCTCAAAGCAGTCGATGCCCATCTTGAGGCCTCAACGGCGACGGTGAAGGGCCTGATACTGGAGAGCGACGTGATCAACTGCACGTTGGAAGAAGGAACCAAGCGACGGAGAATTCGCCTGAC
>JAUWTC010000427.1 GCA_030609785.1 Holophagae bacterium | reverse complement strand
TCCTGTGCGGACGGCTGGGCCCGGGCGATCGAGTGGTGACGTCGGCCCTCGAACACAATTCAGTCATGCGCCCCTTGAGATGGCTGGAAGCACGGCGGGGGGTCGAGGTCGTCGTTGTCGAGGGGGCGTCCCCGACCGGCGTCCCGACTCCGGCCGAGATCCAGAATGCCGTCAATCATGCGCCGACGACACTGGTGATCCTGAGCCACGCCTCCAACGTCAGCGGCGCCGTCATCCCGGTGGAGGAAATTGCCCGAATGGTCGCACCGACTCCGGTTGCCGTCGATGGCGCCCAGACCGCCGGGACCTTGCCCGTGGCCTTCTCGCGCTCCGGTCTCGCCGCGTTCATCTGCTCGGGGCACAAAGGACTCCAGGGACCGTCCGGAACCGGCATCGCCCTGCTGGCCGAGGACTTCGAGATCCAGCCCTTGATCCGAGGTGGGACGGGTTCGAACTCGGAAAGCGAGGACATGCCGGTCATGCTGCCGGATCTCTTGGAAGCGGGAACGCCCAACGGCCCGGGCATCGCCGGGTTAGGGGTCGCCTGCACCTGGTTGGCCGATCGAACGGTCGAAGCGGTCCGGAACCACGAAAGAGCCTTGATCAAAAGGTGCATCACAGGGATGCGGATCATCCCCGGTCTCCGTCTTGCCGGCTGGGTCGAGGGCATGCCGCAAATCGGCGTGCTCAGCTTCACCATCGACGGAAAGGATGTCGGCGAGTTGGCAGCCTGGTTGGACCGTGATCGAGACATCGCCCTGCGGGCCGGGCTCCACTGCGCACCGGCGGCACACCGCCGTCTGGGTACCTTTCCGACTGGGACGCTCAGGGTCGGTGTCGGGCCATGGACCACCGAGGACGATATTGATGCGTTGGTCAGGGCATTGGAAGACCGGTGCGGGTAGTTTGGTTGTACGGCTCAATGCCGGGCGGGGACGCCCGCTCCCCACAATAGACCTCTCACATCTTCAGCGTTGTCGTTTCTCTTTCTCGGCGTCTTTGCGTCATGGCGTCTTTGCGTTTCCCCTTTTTCCCCTTCGTGTTCTTCGTGTCCTTCGTGGTTCAATTTCGATCTCTTTGCGAGTCCTTCGCGTTCTTGGCGTTCTTGGCGGTTCAACTGTGTTTTCGTTCGGTTCCTTCCTGCTCTCTACTCCGCCGGGTTACACTCCCGATCCATGAACTCTTCCTCCAAAGACCTCCTGATCGTCTTCGGCTCGGTCCAGCGAGTCATGCGGGCCGAAAAGGCCGCCCGGAGCGCCGGTCTCACCGTTGATACCATTCCGGCCCCTCGGGTCGTCAGTTCCGAATGCGGGGTGGTCCTCGAAGCCTCTGCCGGCGATTCGACCGCCCTTGACGCCATCTTCAATGGCCTGGGAATCGAGCCCTCCAACATCTATCGGCGCCGCGGCGATGCCTGGATGCCGTCCTCCCTGGATGCCCAACCCGATGGCGACGTCGTCAAACTGACCCGTCAAACGGCCTACGGGGGCTGCGGCGCCAAGCTGGCCAAGGGAACACTCGAAAAGGTCCTCTGTGGACTGCCCCGCCTTGAGTCCGACGATTTGATCGTAGGGATTGAGAGCGCCGACGATGCCGGAGTGGTCAGGATCAGAGACGACATCGGCCTGATCCACACGACTGATTTCTTCCCACCAATGGTGGACGACCCCTTCGCCTTCGGCCGAATCGCGGCCGTCAATGCCCTGTCCGACGTCTACGCAATGGGGGGCACGCCCCTGGCCGGCATGAACCTGGTCAGCTTCCCCATGGACACCTACGACACCGCCACTCTCAAGGAAATTCTCCGGGGTGGGCTATCCGCCCTGGAAGAGGCCGAGGCTGTCCTGGCCGGCGGGCACACCATCGAAGGCCAGGAGTTGCTCTACGGGCTTGCAGTCACAGGAATAGTCCACCCCCAGAGGATCTGGCGGAACGGTGGCGCCATACCGGGAGACGTCCTGGTCCTGACCAAACCCCTCGGCACGGGGCTTGTGACCACCGCCGCCAAGGGGGACGAAGCCTCGGATGCGGCCCTGAGCACGGCCGTCCGGTGGATGAGCACCCTCAATCGATCGGCGGCTGAAGCCCTGTCGTCGCTGGACCCTCACGCCGTCACCGACGTAACAGGTTTCGGGCTCGCCGGCCACGCCGCGGAAATGGCGGAGGCTTCCGGCCTGGAAATCGTCCTGTCCCTGGCTGACCTTCCCGCCCTTCCTGGGGCCCTGGAGGCGGCAGCTTCGGGCTTCGTGCCGGCGGGCGCCGGTAAGAACCGCGAAAGCATTGACGCCGTTTTGAGCCTCGGTCCTGAAGCGGACGGTTTGCGGGTCGATCTGGCCCTGGACCCCCAGACCTCCGGCGGTCTGCTGGCCGCTCTCACTCCGACGGCGGGCACTACCCTTTGCCGGCGCGTCAGTTCGGCCGTCATCGTGGGCAGGGTTGTCGAGGGTCACCGAGGCAGGGTCCGGTTGGAGTAAAACCCGCTGCCAGCAGGGAAATACGTGCATTTCCAGCACTTCCGTGTTAAAATCCGCGCCCGAATTGTATGATGGGAGGGTTCAATACCCGATGGCCGACCTATATCAGCTTCGTTCAACCCCAGAAGAACCACTTGACTGCCTCTACATCCTTCACTGCACCGGCAGCGACCCACTGAGCAAGCTCGAAATTCCGACCAAGGAAAAGCGGGCTCTGAAGCAAAAATCGAAAGCCCTCGGGCCTCGCGGTGAGTCAGGCGAACTGATCTCCGGCGAATGCCCGATCGACATGGCCCATCGTATTACCTTCGTCGGCGTCGGCGAAGAGTGTGAACTGAGCCAGTCCAAGCTGCGGACCGTTATGCACCGGGTTATGCGCCAGGCGACCAAGAATCGTGAGTACCAGATTGGGCTCGCCATTCCCGTTCGGGTCCACGGCATGACCGAGGCGGAGTCGCGG
>JAUWTC010000258.1 GCA_030609785.1 Holophagae bacterium | reverse complement strand
GAGTTGGAAATATCGCCGAGGGACGTGATGATGCTCTACACCGACGGGTTGACCGAAGCGATCAATCCTGACGGTGAGGAGTTCGAAGAGGCGCGTCTCAAAGCAAGCGCCCTGTTGAACAGGTTGAGGCCGCTGAAAGAAATGGCAGGGCTCATTGAGGAAGATCTGGATCGTTTCACGGCAGGGGAGCCGTACGCCGATGATCGGACCCTGGTGTTGCTGCGCCGCAGCGCCGCTGGCACAGGCCCCAGGTCCGGGTCCGGAGGCGATCCATGAGCGGGAAGCGCGGGGACGATGATGCGCGTGTGTCACGCTGTGCCGAGACCATTCCCGGTGCGGATTTGGGCGAGTTTGAGGTGCTTCTGGAGTTGCGGATTCCGGGATCGATCGAAGAGGTCGCTCCCGCGGTTGAACGAATCATGGGACAGGTTCGGGACATTGGGTGCGCAAAGGACCACGAATTCGAAATCGAGGTTGCCCTGCTCGAGGCTCTGGGTAATGCCGTCGAACACGGTTGCGGGGATGATCCTTCAAAAGAGGTCGAGGTGTGGATCGGATGCCACGACGACTGTGGACTGGTGGTCATCGTTCGGGACCCCGGGCCGGGCTTCGACCCGTCGAAGTTGCCCAGTCCGGTCGAAGGGGAGAATCTCCTCAGGACCCACGGCCGAGGCGTGTGGTTGATCAACCAGCTGATGGATTCGGTCCACTACGCCAATGGCGGCACCGAGCTCCGCATGCACAAGCGGCCAAAGGGTGACGGTGAAAGCGGTGGTTGAGGTTTTCCTGTGGAGCGGGCACCAATGAGGTGTCAATCTGAACGTCCAACGTCCAACGTCCAACATCCAACTTCGAAGGCCGGCAACGCAGAAACTGTGGAGTGTGCCGGGGAGCGTCGTTCGGCGTTGAACGTTGAGCGTTGGGCGTTGGACGTTCAGCTATCGGCTATCTCAAGGTCAGATTGTTGAGGGGTCAAGTACTGATGGCTCACCCAGACCTCAACATTCGATTCCACGAGCCCCTCGCCCCTCGAACCAGCTTTGAGTTGGGCGGTTCAGCCGAAGCCCTGGTCGAAGTGTCCGCCGTAGCCGATCTCGGCGAGGTCCTGGAGTGGGCCGTGGACTCCAACCGGTCCGTGCGGGTGCTTGGGGGCGGGACCAACGTGGTGATCGCGGATGAGGGCGTGGCCGGCCTGGTCATCGTGCCAGCCCTTCGCGGCATCGACATCGATCGAAGCGGGGACGGCGCCGTGGTGGTCGCAGCGGCGGGTGAGACATGGGACGACGTGGTGGCCGAAACGGTTTCCGAAGGCCTGATGGGGCTGGAGTGCCTGTCGGGGATTCCCGGAACCGTCGGAGCGACGCCGATTCAAAACGTCGGCGCCTACGGTGTGGAGACCTCGGATGTCGTCGAGTGGGTTGAGGTTTTTGACCGGGAGGCCGGGGGTGTGACCCGGCTGTCGCCGGCGGAATGCTCGTTCGGCTATCGCACCAGTTGGTTCAGGCGGCACCCCGATCGATCCATCGTGACCCGGGTCGCCTTCATGCTCCGAGCCACTGGTCGGCCGGTGATTCGATACACAGAGTTGGAACAGGTAGTGGGGGTCGGGGACCCGCCGCCCGATGTCATGGTAGTTCGTGAGGCGGTGATGGCCCTGCGGCAGGGCAAGGGCATGGTACTGGAAACCGGCGCCCCCCGTAGCGCCGGTTCATTCTTCGTCAACCCCATCGTCGATGCTCAGACCCTGGCGGCGGTAGAGGCAGCGGCCGGCGATGAGAATGCCGTCCCCAGGTATCCGGCCGGCGAGTTTTACTTCAAGATCCCAGCCGCCTGGTTGATCGAACACGCAGGTTTTGATCGTGGATTCCGCCAGGGGGCGGTTGGAGTTTCGGAACATCACGCCTTGGCACTCGTACATCACGGTGGGGGACGGACACAGGACTTGCTCAACCTGGCGGTATCGATCCGAGAGCGTGTTGAGCAGCGTTTCGGCATTGGACTGCGGCCGGAACCGATTTTCTGGGGTTTTGCCAGTTCCGATCCCCTGAACGGAGCCGGGTGATGAGGATTGCATTGACGTTCGCCGTTGTGGCGCTTGGATTGCCTCAGTTCAGCGGGGCCGGCCCGCGAGATCTGCCGAAGGCGCCATCGCCGTTCGTTCAGGTTTACGAGAAGCCTGGCCAGGTCGCTCGGGAAGAGATCCTTGCCTATCTGCCCGGAGGCCGGGTCTTAGCGCTCGAATCGGAATCGAAGAGCTACAGGGGCACGCCCTGGACGCTGGATTCGGCAGTGACGCCGACCCTGCGGGGAGCACTCGTCGACACTGGGCGTGAGCAGTCCGTGCCGGTGGTAGTCGGCTTGGCGCCGGGAGTGTCTTTGGACGAAGTCAGTACTGTTCTCGAGGCTGGTGGAGCCACGATCTCCTGGCGTGACGCATCGGGCTTGATTCCGCGGGTCGGTTTCTTGGTCGCTGCCAGGGATCTTCAGGCGACAGTTGAGGGTCTTGAGACCTTTGACGGTCGCGTGGTCTTCGCCGACGTTCAGCCTGGGGCCAGGCTCCAGAATGCGCGCTCTGCACCACTGTGCCAGGGGGGCGATCTTCTGAGCACGCCGATCTTCGGCCGAGGCCTGCTGGGGCAAGACCAGATCATCGGAATAATGGACACGGGAATCGACGCGGACAGCTGTTTTTTCGAAGACCCCGACCATGGACTGCCGGCAGTCAACGGTTCGGAGGGCACCGAGGTCGATGCCGGTCATCGGAAGATCCTGGCCGTCGATTTCTGGTGGAGCGCGGATTGGCCTGGTCCCGGGGACCTCGACTGGGACTCCCAGGGACACGGCACCCACACGGCCGGCTCTGCTGCTGGAGACGGCGATGTGTGGGGCTCGCACCAGGGCAACGACGGCATGGCGCCGGCTGCGCGGTTGGTGATCCAGGATGGCGGCTACGAAGTTGATGAATGCGCCGATTTGCCGGGGCTGGGGTGTCCGGTTCGGCCCCTCGAACCGATGCTGGAACAAGCCTGGGCTCAGGGCGCGAGAATTCACAGCGACTCCTGGGGAGACGCGGAGGAGAGCTGGCCGCTCAATCGCTACACCGAGCCGACCGCAGACGTTGATCGCTTCGTGTGGGAGCATCCTCAGATGGTGGTCGTCGCCGCAGCCGGGAATGCCGGCGGGTGGGGTGACGATACCGTGATCTCTCCTTCGACCGGCAAGAATGTCGTATCGGTTGCGGCCCTGGGACCGGCCGACCTCAGTCCACTCTGTCCGGCGGATTTCTCCTCGAGGGGCTGGACGCATGATGGGCGCATCAAGCCGGACGTCATGGCGCCGGGCTCGGGGGTGATGTCGGCCGGGACCAATTTCTTGGTGGGGGCGCCGGACTGCCAGGTCGAACCGAAGTCCGGCACGTCGATGGCGACTCCGACTATTGCCGGCCTGTCAGCGCTGGTTCGTCAGTATTTCATGGACGGTTGGCATGTTTTTGGGCGTCGTGACCTGGAGCGCGGATTCGAACCGACTGCAGCCCTGGTCAAGGCGGTCCTGGTGGCTTCGGCCGTTGACCTGACAACGCTGGGCTGTACCTCGATCGACCCCATACCCTCCCGTGACCAGGGATGGGGCCTGGTACAGCTGGATCGGGCCCTGTGGTTTGAGGGGGACGACCATCGGATGTGGGTGATCGACCTGCACGAGACCTTCGAGTCCGAGACAGATGATGTTCCCGTGGTCATCGATGTTGACCGACCGGCGAGCCTCAAGGTGGTTTTGACGTGGACCGATGTCCCCTCGACCTCGACCGCCGACGTCAACCTGGTCAACGACTTGGATCTTGTGGTGGAGGGCCCGGGCGGGGAATTTCTGGGGAACGTCATCGTAGATGGGCAGTCAATTCCAGGAGGCCAGGTCGACAGGCTGAATAATATCGAGGTTGTCCTCCTGCCGGAGGCCAGTGCCGGTCAATGGGTTGTTCGAGTCCACCCTCACGCCATTACAGCGGGCCCGCAGGGGTTTTCCCTGGTCGTGCTGGGTGGAGAAGGTGTGGAAGTGGTGCCGGGACCGAGGGAGCCCGGAGGGGGCAGATCGGCGCCGTGAGGCCGCCGCGGTTCGCGGACGCCGCCGCGGTCCCTGCCGCTGAGCCTGCCATCTGGCGCTGATTGCTGCCCCTGTCATCTGTTCCGGCATCTGTTTTCCATCCCCGGCCTTCGGGGGCGCATCGAGGTTGCCGTCAATCAACGACTGTCGGTCGCCCCCGCTCGGTGCATTTCCCTCAAGGGGCTTCGAGACAGAAATCGGGGGGAAATCGCCCCTTGAGGAAAATGACCTCGGCGGCCTACGGCGTTAGCTGAGACTCGATTGCTGACGCGCCCCCCGGGTGTTGCCAAGCTCGATTTTTCCTGAAGCGGGGCTCGAATCGGGAGGTCTGCCGAGGAAAAATTCGAAGCATGGCACGCACCGTCCAACAGGGCCCTCTCAAGATTGGGCGGCGGCATCGGCCGCGTCGGCAAACACGAGCGCCCTTCTCCGACGGGGTGTGCCGGGTGCGTCCTCTCTTCACCGGGCCGAGCTTCCGATTCAGCCGTCGATGCGAAGAAGGGCGACACCGGGCACCCCACGGCCGTGCCGTTAGCAATCGAGTTTCGGCTGATGCCGTAGGCCGCCGCTCGTCTTTTTTGCGGGGCCTTGTGTTTCTTGAGTCTGACAACCTGCCTCGGGCCCGCAGAAAAGGCGACGCTGGTGTGCCCGAAGGGCATGCCAGAAGGGTGCGCCCGGCATGGGCGCGGAATAGGAGGTGAGAGTCCTCTGGGGACCCTAACGGAGGGAACCCCTCACCGAGGAGACAAGGGCGTGTGACCCGTGAGGGT
>JAUWTC010000321.1 GCA_030609785.1 Holophagae bacterium | reverse complement strand
TTTGGGTCGGCATTCGGAGTGCTGGCGGCCGTGGCCTTGCTGGCCCAATGGCCGTTCGGGGGCTTGAGCGAAAGCGGGGTTGCGAGAATTTTACGGATCCTGCGGCCCCTGGTGGCGCCGATCGCGCGTTTCGGGGGTTTGGGCGCTTCGGAGAATCTCGAAACGGCCGAAGAGGACGAAGAGGAGGCCTCCGATCGTGAGATTCGGGCTTTTTTGGATGTCGGCGAAGCCGCGGGAATCATTGAGGGTGAAGAAGGCGAGATTCTGGAAAGCCTGGTCGAGTTCTTCGATACGACGGTCCGAGAGGTGATGACCCCGAGGACCGACATGGTGGCCGTGCCGGAGTCCGCCTCATGGGAAGAACTGATGGAGACCTTCGGGCGGACTCACAAGAGCCGAGTACCGGTGTATCGGGAAACTATTGATGACATTGTCGGTGTTGTTCATGTCAAGAATCTGATCAAGGACTTCATCGAGGGCGGCCGCCCACCGGTGTGTGACCTTTACCGGCCGTGCCCGGTGGTGCCCGAGAGCAAGGAACTTGGGGAATTGCTCAAAGAATTTCAGCAGGAACACCAGCAAATGGCGATCGTCGTCGACGAATATGGGGGCACCTCGGGCCTCGTGACTCTGGAAGACATCATCGAAGAGATCGTTGGTGAGATCCAGGACGAACTGGATCCGGCGGAGCCCCCTGAATGGGAGGAGCTCCGGAACGGTATTTATCGCCTGCAGGGTCGGGCTTCTCTGGAGATCCTGGAAGAGCTGTTCGGCTTGGAACTGGATGAAGAGGATGTCGACACTGTGGGCGGCTTCGTGTTTTCGCTGCACGGGACAGTGCCGGATCCCGGTACGGTGGTCGAGATGACCCAGGGCCTCCTGACGTTTGAGGTCGAAAAGATGGACGGTCGCCGCATTGTCAGCGTGATTGCCAGGCGGCCCGAGCCGTCCGCTGACCGGGAAGGCGAGGCCTAGATGCCGGACGTCGAAGGTTTGCTCAAGTCGGGCTACGTCGCCCTTGTCGGACGACCCAATGCCGGGAAAAGCACCCTCCTCAACGCCCTGATCGGGGAGAAGGTCGCCATCGTCAGCGACAAGCCGCAGACCACCAGAAACCGGATCGTCGGCATTGTTACCGAAGAGAGGGGACAGGCCGTATTTTTCGACCTGCCGGGCGTGCACAGGCCTCGACACAAGATGAATGCCCGCATGATGCAGGAGGTTCGCTCGGCCCTTGAAGAGGTAGACCTGGTGCTGCACCTGATTGACGCCTCCCAGGAGTGGGGCGGCGGCGAGGCCTTTCTCTTTGACCTGCTTGAAGGCGTGAAAGCGCCGGTTGTCGGCGTTCTGACCAAGATCGACCTTCTGGGGGACCGAACTGCCTTGCTGCCGCGGATCGAAGACTACGGTGAACGCAGGCCTGATTCAGCAATCGTGCCTCTGTGTGCGCCTAAAGGACATGGGCTTGAGGGACTCCGGCGGGAGATCTTCCAGGCACTACCCGAGGGTGAACCATTTTATCCCGCCGATATGACGGCTACCCAGAGTGAACGGTTCTTCGTCGCCGAGGTCGTTCGCGAGAAGCTCTTGCACAGGACCAGGAACGAACTGCCTTATACCACCGGCGTCCTGGTCGACTGGTTCAAGGAAGAAGGCAACCTCTTGCGGATCGACGCTGTGATCTACGTCGAACGATCCAGCCAGAAAGGCATTGTCATTGGCAAGGGTGGGCGCATGCTGAAAAGCGTCGGCCAGGCGGCCCGGATCGAATTGGAACGTGTGCTGGGAACCAAGATCTTCCTGTCGTTGCATGTCAAAGTGCATGCCCGCTGGCGGGACGATCCCAGAGTGCTTGTCCAGATGGAGCCCAGCCTCGCCGACCTCGGCGGTGAGTTGATCCTCCCGGAGGATGAGGCGTGACGCCGACCGAGGCACTCCAGAAATTCAGCGCGAGAGAGACTCTCCTCAGAGTCAACTCTGAAAGAAAACGTTCAAGCCAATCAGCCGGCCCTCTGGAGTCTATGCGGAAGGCTGAATCATGGGGGCGCTAGAAACTCTGCTGGTTTTCACCCACAAAGAATGCTCTCATTCCCAGGCTTTACTCGAGGATTTTCGTCTGCGCGGTGTCGTTTTCAAAGAGATCGACGTGGCCGAGGCGGGGGCTCTCGAGCGACTGCGTGCCTTCAGTTGGGAACATCGCCTGCCGGTCGTCGCCGACCACGAAAGGGTCACGATCGGGTTCCGGGGGCAGGCATCGACCTTTGAGGCTTTGGGGTTGGATGACGGCACGTAAAGATGTGCCGGGCTGTCGAAATGCAGAGAGATATCCCGTCGAAAATAGATGATCTCAGAACCGCTGATCGTTTGTGCTAACCTTGATTGATGACCGACAATGTAGAGCGGGGAAGGGGATCAGAAGGGCTCCTGCCGTCGGGGACAGCCCTCGGCCCGTACGTTGTCCGCAGTTTGCTGGGCTCGGGTGGAATGGGCGAGGTCTACCGTGCCCACGACAGTCGTCTGGGGCGGGACGTCGCAATCAAGGTATTGCCGAAGGCTGTCGGGCAGAACCCCGACCGCGTGCGACGGTTTGAGGTCGAAGCGAAGGCCACCGCAGCGCTCTCCCACCCGAACATCCTGGCGGTTTATGACGTCGGCCTGCACGAAGACACCCCGTATCTGGTCACCGAACTGCTTGAGGGCGAGAGCCTTCGACAACGGATGACCGGGGGCACGGTAACGATTCAAGAGGCGGTAGATCTGGTGATTCAGGCGGCGAGGGCCCTGTCGATTGCCCACGATCACGGCATCGTGCATCGTGACCTGAAACCCGGCAATCTCTTCTTGACCAGCGACGGCCATCTCAAGGTGCTTGATTTCGGCCTTGCCCGTTTGACTCCCGACTTTTCGGGAGGATTGGACTCTCTGTGTGCCACTGACGGTCCCGAGACCGCTTCAGAGGTTGTGCTCGGAACTGTTGGTTATATGGCGCCCGAGCAGGTGCGCGGTGAGTCTGCCGACAACAGGGCCGACATTTTTTCGTTGGGAGTAGTGCTCTACGAACTCTTGGCGAAACGCCGGCCTTTTGCCCGGGCTACACACGCCGAAACCCTGTCGGCGGTGCTGCGGGACGACCCGCCACCGATCTCTACCGCCTCGAGCGGCGCGAGTCCTGCCCTTGTCCGGATCATCGGGCGCTGTCTCGCCAAGCGCCCGGAGGACCGATTTCAATCGGCCCACGACCTGGCTCTCGCCCTCGAAGCGGTGTCCAGCCCGAGCTGGGTCGATGCCGCGCCCGCCGAGGCAGATCGATCCGGAGGTGGTGCGCTGCGCACGGTGATTGTGCTTGCCTGTGTGGTCCTCGCGGCGGCTGTGGGGACCTGGGGTGTGCGCTTCTTTCAGGCTGACGACACGATGATGGACCCTGCAGGAGAGCCCACTGCCGAGGTGGCCCCTCGCCCTCCTCAGAACCGGGTGGTGATACTCCCGTTCGTCAACAAGACCGGTGACCCGGTCAACGACGCCATGGGCCAGGCCCTGGCGGCAAGGATATGGGGCGCCTTGGCCGAGGATTCAGACGTGGACGCGGTACCCATGGCTTTGGTGGATGAAACGCTGGCCTCCACTTCTGCCGTTGGTTCCGGTGTCGCCGCGGCCGTGAATGCCGGCATGGAGGTATCCGGCTCCATTTCTTCCGAGGGCAGTGGCTATCGCATCCAGGCCGTGGTCCTGAACCTGATCTCGGATCATCTGTGGCCGTTCGAGGTTGTGTGCCCGCAGGAAGACACTTCCGAATGTACCGGTCAGCTTGCAGCCAGGGTGGCCGAAGTGGTGGAGATGCAGAATGGAGAGCCGGAACTCCTGTTGATGCTCAACCGCTTGCCGAGCTACGAGGCGTACCGTGCGTTGAAGCTGGATGGTGATGAAGAGGCAGCCGTGGCCATCGATCCTGCCTTTGACATCAACCGGCGAGTCGATTCGGCCTGGCGAAAGTACCTTCGAGGAGAGGAAGACGAGGCGAAGGCGGAACTGCAAGACATACTCGACACTTATCGTGGTTTGCTTTCGGACTATGGCGGTTATTGTCTAAGCGGAGAACTTGCCTTTTTCGAAAGGAATTATGCAACGGCCCTGAGGGAATGTCGCGGGGCGCACCAGCTCGAACCGTCGAGTCTTTTGGCGGTGGCGCGGTTGGCAAGGGC
>JAUWTC010000362.1 GCA_030609785.1 Holophagae bacterium | reverse complement strand
TTTCGAGAACGCGGAAACCATGCGGATCTCCCTCGGCTACGAGCGCGAAGTGATGACGGATTTCTCGGTGGGCGTCGACCTGATCTACTCGGAGACCGACAAGAACCAGCGCAAGTGGGACCAGAACATTGCCCCGAACGGAGGAACGACTCCTGATGGACTTCCGACGTATGATCGCTACGCCAATTACGATGATCTCGGCAGGATCTGGCAATTCACCTCGGACGGCCACGCAGAGTACACGGCGATCATACTCAAGGGCCGCAAGCGCTTCTCCAACGGCTGGATGCTGGATGGGTCCTACACATGGTCCGAGGCCAAGGACGATGATTCCAACGAGCGATCTGTTTCCTCCTCCGGCGACTATCCTATGGACCAGTTCAATTTGGACGTCGATTGGGGCCCGTCGAACTTCGACGTCGAGCACAAGTTCGTCCTGTCCGGTTCTTACCAGCTGCCGTGGGACATGATGGTCTCGGGCATTCTCTATATTCGCTCGGGTTTCCCCTACTCTGCAATGGGCGCCACCGATTGGAACGGCGACGGATATTCTCGTAACGAGCGGGCGTTGATTGAGACCTCCCCAGATGTCTGGTACCGCTACTCGAGGAACACCTTCCGGCAGGAGTACTACCGCAACCTGGACCTGCGCCTGTCCAAGATCTTCACCTTTGGGCGTGATCTCGAGCTGGAGATCATCGGCGAGATCTTCAACGTGACCAACGAGGACAATTGGTATGGCGCCGAGACCGAACTGGTGAACCGGTACCATGAAATCCAGGATGATTTTGGTGAGGCCATGTATCCTGGCGACCCCCGCGGTTACCAGTTGGGCCTCAAGTTCCGCTTCTGATCCACTTTCATCTCATAATCAACGGGGCCTTCGGGCCCCGTTTTTTTGAATTGACGAAAGCAGGAGCGAAAAAGCGGCGGAAGACAATCGAACCGCCAAGGCGCGAAGGCCGCGAAGGAAAGGGTAAGACTCTCAGACCCTGGCCCTCGCTGCGTCTCACCATTTTCTCCCTCGACTTTGCGTGGTGTTTGTGAGAGAACCACGGGAATGAGTGGACGTAGGTGGGAAGTTCGGAGATACGTGTGGTGCTGCCTGGCGGCCGTTTGTGTCGGCTGGGGGTTTCAGGTCGGGTCGCTCCTGGTCAATAGTGACGGACTGCCGTTGCGGATGTGTCGCCTGGGTTCGAAACAGGCTGAGATTGCCGGAATCTCAAAGGTCAACAATGCCGGCCAGATCGTTGTTCTCGACGGGGATGGCTTTGATGGCCAGTTTTTCTACCTCCTGGGGGCGGATCCGCTCCTGCGGGGTGACACGATCTGGCGTGCGCTTGGCGCTCCCCAGCTCAGGGCCCGGCGCATAGGTCTGGCCTGGGTTGGTCTGACTCTTGGGCTGGGGAAGGACGGGCGGGCGGGTGGCATGCTGCTGGCGCAGAGCCTGTCGCTCTTGGCCCTGGTGGTCCTGCTGCAGTGTCAAGCCTATCGCATTGGAGTGCCACCGTTTGTGTGTGCGACGATTCCACTTCTTTTGCCGATCCTGACGTCCCTGGAGTTTGTCACTGCCGAGCTTCTGGCTGGGGCGCTGGTCGTCGGCACACTCGTAGCGGCAGCGCACAAACTGCCGTGTACGGCCACCGTTCTGGCGGGGCTTGCCTGCCTGTGCAAAGAGATCTGTGCCCTGGTGGTGGTGGCGCTGATCATCGAGGCTCTTTTCAGGAGGCAGTGGCGGCGGGCAGTCTTTTTTGGATTCGCGGTTGGGCCCCTGGTGGCGTGGATGGTTTATCTCGGTGGAGTCTTGCCGGTAGCGCCCGATCCCGGTGACAGCCTGCAGAACATCGGCCGGCCGTTCGTCGGTGCGGGGTCGGCGTCATTGACCGATCTGTCGGGTCTCCTGGGTGGGATCCAACCGTTGCGAGCGGCGGGGAGCCTCGTTGCTCGTGGCTGGTATCTGGCGATGGCCCTCGTGGCCTTGCCGATGAGTATCCGGAGACGACCGACTGCCGCCAGGATTCTCCTTGGTTTTTCGGCGCTCGTGGCGTTGGTCCTCAGTTCCGGGGGGCCGGCGTTCGCCTATGACAACATCTTCAATTTTGCCCGGCAGCTCTTCCTGCTGCCGTTGGCGGCGGTGGCAGTCCTGTTCCTGGAGTGGCGGTCCCTGGCTCGGTGGGAAAAGATTGGCCTTCAGATCTGGCTCTGGGCCGGCGCGGCCGTCGGGTTGGCTTGGGCGGTTCAGCAGGTTCTCTTCTAGCCCACGCTACCCGTTTCGCGGGTCCGAGCCTATCGGCTCGGTAAGCCTACGGCTTGGCGTCGGTTCCTGGCCCGCACTCATCCTGAAGGCATTGAACGCAGAGGCGGAAACACGGATTAAACAGCTGCTGATGAACCGAGAGTTTCCAAGACGTCCTGAACCTCCTCGATCGACACCCTCTGATCCAGTACGACGCCGCCATCGGAGGGCAGGACCCAGGCAACGCCGGAATCGTCGCTCTTTTTGTCACTGGCAAGGTGGTGGAGGATTCGGTCTGGCGCCATGCCGACGACGGGCGGGAGGGGCTCGAGGCGATCGATGGCGGCCTCCAGTTGGCGTCGCCAAGGGTTGGCCAGCAGGCCTCTTTCGGCCGCGATGGCCGCGACGGCTCTCATGCCCCAGGCAACGGCCTCCCCGTGCAGAAAACGCTTGTAGCCGGTGGCCGCCTCCAGGGCGTGGCCCAGGGAGTGGCCGAGATTGAGTGCCTTTCGGAGGCCGGCCTCACGCTCGTCCTCTTCGACGATCCGGGCCTTGACCTGGATCGTGCGCATCACCAGCTCCTCCCAGAGAGGGTCCGAGATTGGTCTTGAGGGATCGATCAGGTCCAGCAGGTCCCGGTCACCGATCCATGCGCTCTTGATCACTTCGGCCATGCCGGCTCGCCGCTCCCGTTCCGGAAGTGTTTCCAGGGTGTCGACATCGACCAGGACCAGTGAAGGTTGCCAGAATGTCCCAATCAAGTTCTTTCCATGCTCCAGATTGACCCCGGTTTTGCCACCGACCGAGGCGTCAACCATGGCCAGCAGGGTCGTCGGCGCGGCGATCCACCTCACGCCCCGCATGTAGATTGACGAGGCGAATCCGACGGTGTCGGTAACAACGCCCCCGCCGATGGCAATGACGGCATCCGATCGGTGGAGGCCTTGGTCAAGCCATTCGGTGCAGAGGCCCTGGACCTGGGGCCAGACCTTGTGCTCTTCGCCGTCGGGCAATTCCGTGCACCGCTCAAGGGCCAGCGCTGTAGCCAAAACCCGGCCGTACAGTGGTCCCACGGTCGTGTTGCTGACGACTGATCGCGGCCGTGGCAGGGCGCATTCGTCAACCAGTCGGGTCGCGTCGGCCAAAAGGCCGCGGCCGACCAGAACTTGCGAGGGGCCGTGGGCGGTCTGAATCTCGAGTTCCTGCATGCTTTGATCTTATCCTAAAATCCCGACGTTTCCGGACGCCGGTGGTGCATCAGGCGGTGGAAGGCAGCCAATTCTACGGGTGCCGTAGCCATTCTGGTGGTGTCGGTCGTGTTGCTCCAAACCCTCGGTGCGATAGGCGCCCTGATCGGGAGCGTCGTTTCCCATTGGTTAACCCTGGGCCTGATCCTGATACCTCGGGATAATTTCCAGGGGGATTGGACGCGGTAGAATCAAGCATGAACGACATCCTTTGGCGTGTGACCGACGGGCCCCTTCTCATCCTGACCCTCAACGAGCCCGGCCGGGCCAATCCCCTGTCGCCGGAGATGGCCTCG
>JAUWTC010000382.1 GCA_030609785.1 Holophagae bacterium | reverse complement strand
CTCGGCCAGGAGGATATTCAGGTCATGGGGCAGCGGAATCAAAGCCCGATCGGCCGAGACCTCGTCGAAACCCAGGATGCCCTCTCCTTCCAGGCCGAGCGCCCGTTCGAGCACGGCCCGGAGTTGGGTCGATCTGACCGGCTTGTTGAGGACATGGTCCCTGGTTCTCGACAGGCTTCGAGCCCCACTGTGGGAAACAGACCACCGCATGACGATCACGGGCATCCGGGCTTCCAGATCCCGAAGGGCATCAAATCCCCACCGATTGGCGGCACCAAATGCCGCCTCGTCAACGATCAGTGCATCGATATCTCCAGAGCCCTGACCCCTGGACCCTTCCACTCGTTCCAACGCCTCGGAAATCGAGGTAACGGCATCAACGTGCAACTGCAGATCGTGGGCGTATCGGGTCAGAACATCCCTCATCATTCGGTTCTGGTGAACGACGACAACTCGCATCCCATCCAATGGGGATCCGGTCGTTCCGGGCTCAGCGTGGTCCTCGATCGCTTCCGCCAGAAAGGTGAAGCTGAAGGTCGAGCCCTTGCCCGGCTTTGAGGCGACCCAGATCCGTCCGCCCATCAGCTCACACAGACGCCTCGATATGGCCAGACCCAACCCGCTGCCGCCATACCGCCGGGTGGTCGATGCATCCGCTTGGATGAAGGGCTGGAAGAGCCTGTCCGAATCTTCCGGATCGATTCCGATACCGGTGTCCCGAACCGAGACGTGGACCTCCAAACCCGTTTCGACGGCCTTGGCCGAAACCGAGACCAATACCTCGCCGCTTTCGGTGAACTTCACCGCGTTACTGAGAAGGTTGAGAAGCACCTGCCGCACTCTGGCACCGGCCCCGTTCAGGTGATCGGCCAGTGTGCCGTCGATCAGGTAGGCCAGCTCCAGGCCTTTTTCGGCAGCGGTCGGCGCCACCATGTCCAGACACCCCTCGATGCTTTCCGTCAGCGAGAAAGCCTCGTTGACGATCTTCAGCTTGCCCGACTCGATCTTCGACAGATCGAGAATATCCTCGATAATCGTCAACAGAGTGTCCGCACTGACGCGAATGGTGTTGGCGCAATCGCGTTGCTCGAGTTTCAGATCGCTTTCCAGCAGCATCGAGGCCATCCCGATGACCCCGTTGAGGGGATTTCGAATTTCGTGACTGACATTGGCGACAAACTCGCTCTTGGCCCGACTGGCCTCGACCGCACGCTTCCGGGCAGCCTCGACCTTGGCCATCCACTCCCGGCGCTCGGTCACGTCATGACAGTTCATGATGATGCCGGCGACCGATGGGGAAGCCAGCAGGTTGTTGCTGCTGACCGCCAGGATCCGCCATGTCCCATCGGCATGCCGAATCCTCATCTCGACCGCCGGCGCCTCGCCCTGCACCTTGACCTGTTCCAGGAAGGTCTGGAAGTGACCGGTGACCTCGTCGGGATCAACCAATTCGAAGAAATTCGTACCCTCGAGTTGGGACGGCTGATAGCCGAGGGCCCCGGCGACCGACGGTCCGGCAAAAACAATCGTCGCGTCATAATCCAGGACGAGAATAATATCCAGCGTGTTTTCAATCAGGGCCCTGAAGTGTTCTTCCCTGTGCTGAAGATCGATCTCGACCCTCTTTCTCAGGGCCACCTCGCGCATTACGCGGTTGTGTGCCAGGCATGCCTCGATCGACACCGTGAACTTCGACACCACCCTGCCCAATTCCCGTAACTCGGCCGCGGAAAACGCGCCACGCCGATCACTGGAATAAAGATGCAGGAATCCCAGACTGCCCAACGCCAGCACCGCGACTACACCACTGTGGATCTTCCGTTCGATCTTGAGGTCCGCAAAATCCTCCCCATCCACACCCATCGAGATGTACTGCTGTTCCCTCAAACGGGTGAAGATCGGGTGGTCCAGAGGGATCTTCTTGGTGTCAAACCAGATTTCCGGCGTTCCGGACACCAACACCGCGATCGCCTCTGCCTGCTCGCCGAATGTCGACCCTTCTCCGATCAATAGACGGTGCCGCAACCAGACGGCAGCCGTGGTCAGATCCGCCGTCGACACCAATTCCGCCAGGAACCGTTCGCAGTTCTTGTAAAGGTCCAGGCTCTCTCCGATCGAAAGAGCCAAATCGTACAGGCGTGAAGGGCTGAACACCGCAATTAATCCTTGTGAACCCAGGTTACCGCAGCCTGGGAACAACTGGTACGATTGGCTGCCCAGGAGGGCCCGATGAAATATTTCATTTCCGTGTCAATCGTCCTGTGTTCCATCACCACCGCAGCGGCCCAAGGCCTTCCCGCTTGGCGTCAGGTCATTCCGGCCGTTGCATCCGTCAAGGGAAACCAGGGGTCCGACTGGCGCACCGACGTCGTCATCCACAACCCCTCCCCAGATTCAGTGACCGTCACCTTGGATCTGCTCGGCCCCTCGCCCGATGGCGTCCCGGGAGTGCCCGACACCGTTGTTCTCCCGGATAGCCTTGGTCCGGGTCAAACCCTGGTTCTCACAGACACCGTCGCCACTCTCTTCCCCGAGCATTCGATCGGCGCCCTGGTTGTAACCACTCGCGACACCTCGGGGAACGGAGTCCCCGTAGTCGTGACATCACGGACCTGGACCCAAGGACCGGCCCCTTCCGGAACCTACGGTCAGGGGATCCCGGCAGTCGCCTGGGAGGAAAACGGTTCATTGAGCGGGCTGGAGAAAATCCTGACCCCACTGGAATCCTCCGAGGCTTTTCGTGCCAACATCGGCCTGGTCAATCTCTCGGCCGCTCGCGCGGTTTTTGCGATCGATATTCTCGATGATGGCGGCGAGACCCTGGCCAGTCACTGGCTGGAACTCCAGCCCGGGAGCTGGATTCAGCTCAACGGCCTCCCCGCATTTCTCGGGCTGGAAGGATCGGGCATGACGGCCGCAGTCCGGCCGGTCAACTGGTATGACGACAATCCCTGGGGCAATCCTGTCACCGCCACCGACTGGATCGCCTACGGTTCAATGATCGACAACCGGACCAACGATCCCACCTACATCGAGGCTCTTCCTGAGACGACAAAATGGGGCATCACCCGCCAACGCATCGTCCCTGCCGCCGCCCACACCGAGGGCGCCGAGGGTTCGCTCTGGGTGACCGACCTGGTTGCCCACCATGCCGGGGAAACCGTTCCCACCTTCCTCCAAGTTGATGTCGTACCCACCGGCGACATGCCGACCGGCACGCCCTCGAGCATCACGATCCCGATCTGGCCCCACCAGACCCTCGCCATCAACGACATCATCGGCGAGCGTTTCCCAAGCCATCAGGTGGCTGCGCTGATCGTCAAGGGCTGGAACGGAGGCGCGAACTTCACCGACCTCAAGGTCAGCAGCCGGACCTGGACGGCGTCGGCCGACGGCGTAGGCACCTACGGCCAGGCAATCTCCGGCCTGCCGCGACGCTACGGGTCGGATCCGATCATCGTTCCCGGTCTGACCGAGTCCGCGGTGTTCCGATCCAACCTCGGCATCGTCAACCCCTCGACCAATCTCCG
>JAUWTC010000211.1 GCA_030609785.1 Holophagae bacterium | reverse complement strand
GGGCCGGGAAAACCCCGGCCCTGTTGTTTTGTTGATGGGTAACTCAGTTCAGATCAATCAATTCCGTGTCACCCCTCAAGGTCATCGTATCGTCGTAGAACTCCATCTTGACCATCACACCGGTCGCCCGATCGATCCAGGTGAACATCGTCCACCCGATAGCGTCGCCGGAGGTCTCCGTTATCTTCCGAACGATGCAAGTGAAGGTCCCCGCCTCGACGGTCTCGACATCGTCAATACTGTCGATCACTCCGTCCCAGGACTCGGTTGGTTCGGTGATCGTCCCGAACGACGACGACACCCTAGTCTCACTGACCGAAGGAGTGGTCCAGGTTTCACCGTCACAGATCCTGACCGCCGGTCCGACGTACTGCGCCGGATTGAAGGTGACTGTGATGTCTTCTTCAGTGGTGATTCCTGCAATCGCAGTCTCGATGTGTATTTCATTCCGGTCCGTTTCCATGTGACCCTGGGGATCACTGAGAATCCGGTAGAACTGTCGGATTTCGGTCTCGGTACGGCTCACAAACCCGGCGACCGATATTTCCTGGACGCTGGTGATATGGCTCTCGGTCGATGTCGCCGAATGGAAAGTCGACGTGCTTTCGAATTCAAAGGTCTGACCCTGCTCCTCCACATGGAAACGCCAGACCGCAACGGTACCGGGAGCGGGATAGTCCATCGTAACGCACTGTCCGGTTCCGCCGCCGCCACCGCCGCCGCCACCACCACCGCCGCCCGCACCGAACGTGCCCGTGCGATGAACCCCCGCCTCATAGACGGGATCGTTCGAGTCGTTGTCGATCACCGAAACGAAGGACACAACGGCCTCGTCAGCCGAAATGACCGCACTGCCTGTGAAGCCGGGGCCCACGCCCGCCTGGCCCAGGATGTCGTTAACCTGGTTCATCTCGTTCGGCCCCAGGTCAAACGAGAGTTCACCCCGAGAGCTCCCGGACGCGTCCCACACTGATATGTCGACTTGAGCGTCGTTCTCGGAGACGTTCACGAAGCCCACGTTGGACCGAAAACCGTTATTTGACAGGCCTGTGTAGACCCTCATCTCACCCTCTTGCAGGGCGCCGTCAAGGGGTTCTCCGGGGATCGCCTGGCCATAGGTGCCCTGAATGCCCTGGTTGTAGGTGCGAGTGAAGATCAGGACCGGTTGCGACGAGACCATACGAATGGCCCCGTTGGCGGACGACAGGCCGAAGATCGACATCATTGCATCGTCATACGTGTCGAAGTTCCCCCCTCCGACCGAGACCGTGGCCTGGGCCTGACCTGCGCCCGACCGGCCCTTCTTGTGGTAGGTGAACTCGACCAATGCGTTCTCGGACCCCGGGTTGAAAATCCTGAGATCGGTCCGCCACACACTGCCCTCCGCCCCGCTGGCCCGCGCAGCCGCGCTGATGACCTGTTGCCGAGCTGCCTGATTCTCTCGGATGGCCATCACGGCCACCGGATCTCCGGTGTTCTCGTCAACAACAGAGGCATAGACGATCACCGGCGCATTGGTCGTCACCACGATGCGGGCGCCGGTGTCTGGGCTCGCACCGATCGCTGAAAAAATATCGTTGATCTGGCGCTGCCCGTATGGCTTGAAGTTGAAAGAACCCTGCCCCCCGTGTCCTCCGTTGGCCAAAAAAAGATCGACCGTCACCCGGCCGTTTTGAGACGTCGTCGCGGCAAAACCGAGATTGGTCCGGAAGTCATCGGACTTGGCCAGGTAGAGAATGTGGCCTTCCTCACCCGGCAGCAGCGCATCCTGGACCGGGATCGCGGGAATGAACTGGCCGTAGGTCCCTCCGGGAACCTGATTGAAAGTTCTGGTGGTCACTACCAGGTCGGCGTTGGCACAGCCCACCAACAGCCCTCCGGTCCCTTCAAAAGCGAAACCGGAAAAAAACACGTCCTGGACGATATTCTGGCCGCCGGGAGCAACGGTTACGTCGATACTCTCGCTCAGGGCGGAGTTGTCATTGTTCGCCTTGAGCAGGTACACCGTCACTGTCACCGGGGCGTCTGAGGGGTTGACCAGCCGCAGATCGGTCCGCCAGTTGGTCCCCTCGGAACCGGCTGCATGGGCGCCGGCCGGCACCATCCATTGGGCAGCACCACCAACGCCTGCCGAAGTCATCACAACGCCACACACCACAGCTGTCACGAACCACAATTTCTTCATCGGTCGCTCCTTTGAATCAAAATATAAAATCAAACATATTCCCAATAATCTTAACAAAACCACAGCAAGTCCACCAACTCATCCGCATTTGTCCCGATTAGAGGACATCGAATCCGCATTTCAGGACAAACCTCCGAAAAAAATTCATTGCGCGTCCGTGTACCGCGAACCTCCTACCCGGCATATACGTTGCATACAGTGAAGATGAACGAGCACGACGAGTGAAGGAGCTACGATGTCAAATGAGCGCCAAGAACCGCTGGAGTCCGGAGGCCCGAGAGTTGTCATCCTCGAAGCCGAGGACGGGCCAAGCGTTGAAATCCTCGATCTACCCCGAACTACCGGTATTGGCGCATCATTCTGCCACCGCGGCACATCGTGGACGGTGACCGATCTTCGCACTCACGACAGAGTGCTGATCTGCAGCCACTCGGATGCCAAGAGCGCATGACTCGAGAGTAGCGATTCGACCGCTGCCCTCCGAATAACACTTGATGCGCAATTATCCCTTATAGATCTGCCGCCGCCTCAGTTCTCGCACTCGATCCCGGAGCCGGGCGGCCTCTTCGAACTCGAGATTCTTCGCAGCCATTTTCATTCTCTTTTCAAGTTCACCGATCAACTTGGCCAGGCTTGCCCCGTCCTCGTCCTCGTCCAAATCTGATTCCGCCGCGCGGCCAAGAACCGTCCCCGAATCGTGATAGTCGATCGCCGACATGGCGACCAGGGGATTTGCAACGTCCTTGATGATGGACCTGGGTTCTATGCCGTGTTCAACGTTGTATGCGGCCTGTGTTTCGCGGCGACGCTCGGTCTCACCCAACGCCCGCTCCATCGAACCCGTGCGGCGGTCGGCGTACAGGATGGCCTTACCGTCGACATTCCTCGCCGCCCTCCCGATAGTCTGAATCAACGACGTTTCCGAGCGCAGGAAACCCTCCTGGTCGGCGTCGAGGATGGCCACCAAGGAAACCTCAGGGAGGTCCAGACCCTCCCTGAGCAAATTGATCCCAATCAATACGTCAAATTCTCCACGGCGGAGATCCGCCAGAATCACCGATCGTTCGAGAGTGACGATCTCGGAGTGGAGATAACGGACCCTCACCCCCATTTCGGCGAGATAGACCGTCAGGTCTTCCGACATTCTCTTGGTCAAGGTGGTCACCAGCACCCGCTCACCTCGAGCGACGACCTGACGGATCTCGGCCAGGAGGTCGTCGACCTGGTTGCCCGCGGGTCGGACCTCCACCTGGGGGTCGAGCAGCCCGGTCGGGCGAATCAGCTGTTCGACCACCTCGCTTCCGCTGGTCTTCTTCTCGTAGGGCCCGGGAGTCGCCGAGACAAAGATCATCTGGTTCAATCGCTCTTCGAACTCCTCGAAGTTCAACGGACGGTTGTCCAGAGCCGACGGCAATCGGAAACCGTGATCGACCAGCGTCTGTTTGCGAGACCGGTCCCCGTGGTACATACCGCCAACCTGAGGAATGGTCACGTGGCTCTCGTCGACGATGCACAGGAAATCATCGGGAAAATAATCCAGAAGCGTCGGCGGCGGCTCTCCCGCTTTGCGTCCGGTCAAATGGCGTGAATAGTTCTCGATCCCGGAGCAGTAGCCCAACTCAGTCAGCATTTCCAGGTCGAAAAGCGTGCGCTGGGACAGGCGCTGGGCCTCCACCAATCGCTCCCGCGCCTTGAATTCTGCCAATCTCGGATCCAACTCCTCGCGGATGCCCTCGATTGCCGCCAGCAACTGTTCCCGGGGCGTGACGTAGTGAGTCCTGGGATAGATCGGGACACGTTTGAGATCTTCGACCACGCGCCCGGTCACCGGGTCGAAGCGTTGCACCGTTTCGACCTCGTCACCAAAAAAGGAGACCCGGATGCCGAGGTCGTCGTAGGGCGGATAGACTTCCAGCAGATCGCCCCGCAACCGGAAGCTGCCCGGCGCCAGATCGAGGTTGGTTCGTTCGTACTGCATCTTGGCCAGCTGACGCAAGACGTCGTTCAGCGGCTCGACCGTACCCACCTCAAAGAACTGGAGCATGCCGAAGTAGGCCTCAGGCGAGCCAAGACCATAGATGCAACTGACTGAAGCAACGATGACCACATCCCGCCGCTCGAAGAGGGAGCGCGTCGCCGACAACCGCATGCGGTCGATCTCCTCGTTGATCGACGTTTCCTTCTCGATGAATGTGTCAGACGCGGCGACGTAGGCCTCCGGCTGGTAGTAGTCGTAGTAGGACACGAAATACTCTACGGCGTTGGATGGAAAGAAGGCCTTGAACTCCTGATAGAGCTGGGCCGCCAGGGTCTTGTTGTGGGACAGGATCAACGTCGGCCTCTGGGTCCGGGCGATCACTTGAGCCATCGTGAAGGTCTTGCCCGACCCGGTCACACCCAGAAGCGTTTGTGCCGCCAGTCCGTCGTTGACTCCGGTGACCAGGCGTTCGATCGCAGCCACCTGGTCACCCGCCGGCTCGAAGGGCGTCTCCAGGACGAAGTCCCGGCTCACGGCGCGGTGTCTCCTGACCGCCCGGTCAATTCTTCCTCCAGCAGTCGATTGAGTCTTTCAGCCTCGTCGGGCTCAACGACGAAATCGGCCAATGCCTCTCGTCCCGCCGCCACGAAGCGCCCGATGGCGGGATAGGGATCGTCACCTGTCGCGACCACCGTTTCGAAAAGCTCAAGATTGTTCAGGAGTCGCTGCTTCTCCTCCGGACCGACCTCCGTCAAAATGCTCCGTTCGAGTCCCTGGCGGACCTCGGCAAAGGAGGACCAGACCCTCTGCCGCAAGCCCAGGTATGCGGTGACGATCGCCGCGATCAGAATGACCAACCCACAGCCCCATCCCACGACGCGCATACGACCGCTCTTTCGTGACCCATGCCATGCCTTGGATTCCGGTGGCGGCAGCGACGGCAGTTTCGACACGTCGATTTCCGGAGTTCCATGCACAGTGGACCCCTCGGCAGGTTGGATCGCCCCAGGTTTCAGCTCGTCACTCATTGGGACATTGTAAACACTCTGAAAAATATTCTCTTTGTATTGGAGTTCTTGCCTCAGAGTCAGTATGATCACTGTGGAATAAACGCTCGAGGGTCATTAGTCGATGCCTCAGTAATTTCACGAGGAGGAAAAAATGAAGAGAGCAGCAATCGTCGCGATCGCAGTACTCGCGCTGGCCGCCATGCCGGTGTGGGCCGAACAGAATGGGACCTTTGACTGGGAGGACGGGACCACCACCGTACAGGGCAGCTATGGCGCGAACGTCACATTCGAAAACAGCACCGAACAGGCCCACGGCGGCACCCACAGCCTGAAAATG
>JAUWTC010000352.1 GCA_030609785.1 Holophagae bacterium | reverse complement strand
TGATCAACATCCTCCTGTGCCAGGAAGTCTTCAGCCAGCGGAGAGCGTTGTAGGGCAGCCAGGTCAAACCCTCATGGGACCCTCGGCACCGAGACGTCGCACACCGCCTGCCGAAACCCGTCTCGCAAGGCCGGTCCTCTTCGGTGATCATCCACTTTCGAGGACAGACCCAGTTGTAGTCGTGCACCGTCATCATGACCGGAATGCCGGCCTCCCCGGCCGCTTGGAGCGGCGCTGGCGAAAGGCGCATCCAGAGGTTGTGGGCATGGACGACATCAGGCCTTTGGTCTTTGATCAGAGCCCGTACCCTTTTTTGATATCTGCGCCCGTACCATCTCGACGCCATCCCGTGCATCGGGCCCGGTGGCGGCGCCCACACCCGGCATTCGACGCCCTGAGCCGGCAGGATCGTCCGCAGCATTGTCAAATAGCGTTGCACACCACCGACCAGCGCCATGTCGTCCGTCAGATGAAGAACCTTCACAAAGACCCCACGGGCCGGCTGTCCCCGTCATCCGGAGTTTTGGGCTCACGGAGGCAGTCCAACAGAATCTCCTCCATAACGGTTCCGATCCCGGCCCAGCTGAACCGGGCGTTCACCAGTTGCATACCATTCTCGGTCGTCCTGCGCTTCAGGTCCTCATCTTGCAGCATCCGCACGCACTTCGCTGCGATGTCGGCCTCATCCTGACTCCGGCACAAGAGCCCGGTGACGCCGTCTTCGATGATGTCCGGAATGCCGCCGACGTTACTCCCAACGACCGCCGTCCCGCTGGCCAGGGCTTCGAGCAACACGACTCCGAGACCTTCGACCTTGATGGACGGCAGGACCAACAGATCGGCCGACGCCATGTGAGTCGGGATGTCGTCTCGCGATACCCGGCCGAGGATAGTCACCCGGTCGACCAATCCTTCGGCTGCAATCGTCGACCGAATGCTTTCCTCTTCAGGACCGAATCCCACCAGCGCCAGGCGGGCTTCCGGCATCTCGGCGCCGATGATCGGCATCGCCCGAATCAGATTGTTGATTCCCTTGTTTTTCGAAAAACGCCCGACGAAAAGGATCTGAGGGCGTCCGTTCCCGATGGCTTCACGAACGGCGGCCGACGCCAGGTGTCGGCCATAGCGTTCGGGATAGACGCCCATCGGAACCGGCTCGATCCTGGCCTGTGGGTTGAGCCTCGAAACCAGTTGGCCGCTCCGGCAACTGTTGACCGTGCACACGCAACTCCGGCCCAGCACCCAGCGGTCCAGAGCCTTGAAGACCGGATTCTCGGTAAAGACGTCGCTCCCGTGAGCGGTGACCACCAGGGGCAGGCGGGCCGGTCCGGCGGCCAAGGCCCCCATCAATCCGCTGGTGATCAACCAATGACAATGGATCACGTCAAATGAACCGAAGGCCACAGCCCGGGCAACCGCACCAGCTTGAGCGGCCACGAATACCGGGAGGTTGAGCCGGGCCATCCAGCTTCTCCGAAGGTTGGGGAGAATGCCGCCGTTGTAGCAGAGCCGCTGCGCCGAGGACGGAATGAAGTACCGAAAGCGACGGATCCGGACGCCACCGACCGTCTCTTTCACCGCTGCGCCGGGCGCGTGAGGCACCAGAGTCGTCACCGAATGACCTCGCCGGACCAGTTCCCGGTTCAAGGCCAGCACATAGGCCGGCTCGCTGTCCCCGTCGAACCGCGGGTGGGTTGTGGCAATGCTGAGAATCTTCAACCTGCCGCCTATCCTTTCAATCTCTCGCTGCCATATCCTAACCCGGCCTTCTCACCAGTGATCTACTATGGCGCGAAATACGCAGCAATCTTCGGCGTTTTCTTGAATTCGCTCAATCAACATAGCGCAGACTATGCCTCATTCGCTGCCCACGCCACCCGCTTCGCGGGCACGAGCCTGCAGGCTCGACAGCCCTTCGGGCTTGGCGCGTGTCCCTTCCTGCGAAAACGCCTAATCTCACCACGTCTTCCGCACCTCGCAACGAAAACTGGTAAGAAGGCCGGGCTAACCGGCGGAGCCGGAACCAAGAGGAGTTGATACTTGATACTGGATACTCGATACTGACCACTCCAAAGGATTCGTAAGAACTCTTGAGAAATCACACCACCACTCGTGCGAACGTTTTTCTGTGGATCACCCTCGCGGTGGTCGTAGCCTCAGGCGCCTCTCTGCGGTTGGCCGACATCACAGACATCGGCCTGAAGGGCAGCGACAACACCTACTACACCAACATCGCCAAACACTGGTCCGAGGGCGAACGGGTGTACTGCATCGAGGAGAACTGGACCCTCTTCCGGCCGGTCGTCTTCGAGGTCTTCGGCCTGGCCGTTAAGTACCTCGGATTCAACGATTCTTCGATCAAAATCACCAACGCATGCCTCGACTCCATCAATATTCTCCTGGTCTTCCTCCTGGCATTCATCCTGTCCCGCCGAAACCCCTGGGCCGCGTCGTCCGCAGCGGCTGTCTATGCCCTGCTCCCTTTCACCATCCTGATTTCGAGAAGCGAACAGACGCACATCCTCTCGACCTCGACCGTCCTGATCGCCTTGATTTTCTTCTCCCTGTCGTGGAATGCCGACCACCGGGGGGTTCGCCTGGCGCTGTTGGCCCTCTCGGGCCTGGCCACCGGCCTCAGCGCCTTGACCCACGAAGACCTGATCTTCACCGCCGCGGGCCCCTTACTCCTACTCGTTCTCCGGGCCGGACCCAAGGCCGGCGACACACGGACCCGCCTGATCTCGGCGGCGGGCCATGCCGGGACCTACCTTGTGGGGGTCGTCCTGACGGCCCATCAAATGCTCCTGACCCATCAGGCTGAAGGTCAGGAGCGGGCTTCCGAAATCATCGGTCACCGCGTTGCTCAATCTCACCACCTGGACTTTCTCGAGCGCCCCCTCAAGTACGGTTGGAATGCCGTCAACGGCGCCGGATCGACCTTCCTCGCCATTCTGGTGGTCATTCTCGTCCTGGTTCTCATCTCCCGGTGGGGTCTACGGCTTTTGAGACGGCAGGCCGGGTGGAAGCTCCCGACCCTGGCGAACGAGGACCTGCCCCTGTGGACCGTCGTCGGCTACCTTCTCCTGTTCGCATCGTTCTTCGGCTATTTCGCCGTCCGCCTCTTTGTGCCCCTGATTCCGCTGGTCATCGTCTGGCTGATCGTCCGAACGGCGTCACTGATGACGAAGGTCACTGGGCATCGGGCCGCTCCTGCGATCCTGGGAGGGTTGACCGTCGCCCTGATCACGGCAAACATCGGTCACTTCGGAGCAATCCGGGATTTTCAATTCGACCACTTCAAGACCTGGACCCCCTTTTCCTTGGCGGCCGATCTACGGCCCGCCCGTGGATGGTCCGAGTTTCGGAAGAGACTGACAACGCCAACCTGGGAACGGCAACGGTTCGAAGAGTTGGGGCACGTCGTCACCGAAGACTCCCGGCTTCTGGTCGGCGCCAGCACTTTCCACCCCTTTCCCGGGCGAAGGACTCTCCAACTCGGCTACTACTTCGGGGACGACGCCGTCTACCTCTTCGACCACGACCAACCGTTGGATCAACTGATTGAAGACAAAAACATCGAGTACGTGCTGTTTACCACCCATCAGACCTATGACCCTCGGGCCGTCGAATGGGTTGAACAACAGCGCTATCGGTATGACGGGCGATGGGGCCTACCCGAATCCGTCCCCCTGGGCGCAAGTCTGGGCTTTTCGGTCGGCGAATACACGATTGAGGGTGAATTTGATCGACTTCGAACCTCTCTCGCCGCCAAGGGGGCCCGGATCATCCTGGGTCAAGGCAAACTCCTCAAAAAGCAGCCCTGGGACTTTACCTCCTCCAGCTTTGTCGTCTGGACCCTGAAACCGGAAAGCTGGCCACCGCTCCAGCGCGAGATTGAAGCCGTCT
>JAUWTC010000392.1 GCA_030609785.1 Holophagae bacterium | reverse complement strand
CGGCCGCCTGATCAACCGTGCCCTCGATCACAAGGAGCAACGTCGGCCTTTCAGCCAGTGCAGTCGCCAGGACCTCGAGGTTGTTGACGGCTGGAGCACCGAGGATGGAGCGGCCCGCGGCGAATTCAACATGTTCCAGGTCTTCGTCCCCGGATCCGCCGATCTTCGAGAGCAGTTTGAACGGCGACTTGACCAACTCGGAAATCACCTCCTTGACGGCGGACTCGATGGCGGTGCCGATCCCGAATCCCTCGTCATAGAGATTGCCCTCGAGCGGAATGTCCAAGGTGATGCGACCTTCCTTGTCCTTGAGAAGGGAGACTCCCAGCTTGAAGGGGAGGCTGAGCATGCCTTCACCCTCGACCTTGTCGCCCAATTCGAGGTCGTCCGCTTCGATGTGGTTGGCGCCGACCAGAGCGCCGTCGGTGATGTCGTACTCCAGATCGAGAGCGGCCTTGCCGTCGGTCAGGGGGTGTCCGATGAACTTGATGGACATCGGGGAGATGGCCGGCAGTGCCACGTCTCGCAGATCGATATCGAGGTCGGTGATGCGGGCGTAGTCGAATGGGTCGATCTGGCCCTCGACTCGAATGTGTCCGCCGGTGTCGATGGCGGCGTTGAGGTCAACTTCGGCCCCCGCCTTCGTTTCGGTCGCCATGCCTGAGATGGCGCCGTTGACCTTGACGAGTTTCAAGACGAAGGGATCATCGATCGTCTTGTCTGAGAAGCGACCGTAACAGTCGTGCAGTTGGAGCCGGGCCACTCGGGTCGGGGGGAGGCCTCCCAGGTCGGATCCTTCGGCCGAGGCGCCGGAAGCCTCACCCTCGCCCAAGGCGTTGAGGAACTCCAGGAGGTTGATGGAACCGTCCGGCGCAATGGTAATTTCCAACCCCGCACCTTTGATGTCAACGCGCAAGACATCGAGGGACATCGGCTGGAGTTGCGCGTCGATTCCCTCAACCGACAAATCGCCCCATCCAATCAGCTTGTCGCCGGTCAGGGTCTCCTTGAGGTCCAGGTTGGCGATCGCCAGAGAACCCCGATAGCCGGCGGTGAGGCCGTCATCGGTTGATGCTGCGGCGGCTTCCCCATGGGTGGAGAGAACGCCTCCTCGGAGCTCAACTGGGGCAAAATATTCGATATAGGGTTGAAACTTTGCGAGGTCGAGATCATCGACCCCTACCGCCGCCTGCAGAGTCAAGGGAGAGGCCCCGAATGAACCCTCAGCGGCTGCGGTCGCCTCACCGGAAAGCCGTGTCGTTGCCTCAAAAGGCCACGTGGTTCCTTCTTCAGTTGAGATGTTGGTGACGACGAGGTCGGTGCCGGTGGCTTCAAACCGAACGGGCGGGTCCTGGATCCGATCCTCGTACGCTGCATCGGAATCATGCAATTCGAACCGGTCGAGGGAGGCCTTCAGACTGAATTTCTCCTCAAGGGTCTCATAGGTTTTCTCCATCTTCTCTTGTGTTTCTTCAGGAACCAGTTGGTCCCAGGCCCGAGTGCCATCCGCCGCCATCCATGCAAAGGCCGAAGCGCCGGAAACGATGACGGATTCTCCGTGAATTTCCCGCTCCGGCCAATCGGCGCTGATATTTGTCACAGAGATTGAATCAACGGTCAGGAGATCGACATCGGTCGTCACGGTGCTGAAACCCAGGTTCGAGATGTCGGCGTTGAGGTCGGTCACCTTGAGGTGAATTCCGTCCTCGAGCAGGGAGAGACTGTATTGAAAATCGGTGTCCAGTACGCCGTCAGTCAGTTCAAACTCGAAGAGCTCCTCAAGCGCCCGCCAGGAGTGTTTGAGGGAGACCTGGTCGGCGGTGATCGAGCCGTCAAGACCGAAGGGCTCAAGTACGACCGACCCCGAGGCAGCGATGGTGCCGCCTCCCGGGAGACCGATGGTTCCGGCGTTTGCGCCCCGGTTGTCGGAAAGGGTGCTGATGTCGTGCAGGGTGAAGTCAACCGGGCTCCATTTCCACAATAAGGGGCTCTCCCGGTAGTGGTCTTCGATCAGCAGGCTGCCGTGGTCGATGATGATTGTCTGAAGGATGGCGCGAGGCAGACCCTTCTCTTCGGCGTTCTCCTCCGGTCCTTCGATCGCGTCTATTATCTCGAGCAGGTTGATTGTGCCGTCGGAGAAACGACGAACGGCGATGGAAGGGTTGGTGATTTCCAGGTCTTTGAGGATCAGGGCCCAGCGGAAAATACTGGACAGTTGTGCATTGGCATACAACGAGTCGAATGCCAACAACACCGATCCGGGCCGGTCGGGGAGGGAGAGTCCTTCGATGGTCAGTGACAGAGTGAAGGGGTTGCACCGCACATTTCCGACGGTCGCCTGGCGTTTGAGTATCGACATCGACTGCTTCTCGATCACACTCTCGACGATCATCGGCACGATGAAGAAACCGACAACCGTGTACACGACGAATGTGGCGACGATTGCCGTGCGAAGGCTCCGCAGTTTCCAGTTCTTCAACCACGTGGTCACGGTGTTCATTGCGGCCCCCCAAATTCTGTCGTTCGGTTGGAGTATAGCCGTTTTCCGTTGGACTGATTCGATAGGGGAGGCGGGTCGCAGGTCGCAGGGTTCAGGGATCACGCAAGGGTTTATTGCCGAACCATCCCTTGGGATCGTCGTGTTTTCTTGGTTCAGTTGTTTATGTTTCCTTTATTGTCTTTGCGTTTCAATTGTGTTCTCGTTCTTCGTTTCTCTTTTTTGTGCCTTTTCGTGCCTTTTTGTGGCTATTTTCCCCTCTTCGTGGCATCTGCCTCGAGGTTTGCAAGCGACTGATCTGACAGCTACTTTAGGTAGATCGCCTGAAATCGTGCCAGGATCCGCCCCTGGTCATCGAACAACTCAAGGTGTTCGCCGATGATCTTCCAGGTTGTCGCCGCCTCCAATGCGGTCGCTATTTTTTGTTCCTGCTCCATACCCTGCAGGCAGGCCATCTGCGTCATGGCCAGAGGACCGATATCGATCGAATGGGCGGTGGCCTTGTAGGGTCCCATCAGTTGATTGCAGCCCGAGAAACCGGTGATGCGGCCGTCCATTCTGAGGAAGAGGTGGGGCTCACGCTGCCCCTCGGCGACCTGAACCGACCGGCCGCCGAGGCGGGTCACCCGCCAGTAGGTGTTCCGCAATGGCGCGGTGACCATCTTCCCACCGCAAGTCTCGATTGGCCAGACGCCGATGAAGCGGTCGACCACCAGGCTCTCCTCGGTCTTGTCGCCCTCCATCGCCGGCCGCTGAGCGATGTGTCCCTCGACGGTGATCAGCAGTTCCTCGCCGGGCCGTCGCTGTGCTTTGAGGTAGGCCCGTTCCAGG
>JAUWTC010000179.1 GCA_030609785.1 Holophagae bacterium | reverse complement strand
GCTGACCTGGGATACCGACTTCAACAACATCTCCAACCTTTTGATCGATGCCGACTGGAAGATCTGGAAAATCGATTCCTCAAGGGCCTTTCTATCACGCAAGAAACTCCGTCGGGAGGGCTCGTTGGTCCGATTCTCCAATTCGGTTCTCCGGAGTCTGGAAAGCCTCGACAGGGAAACGCTCAACCAAAAACTGGAACCCTGGCTGAAGAACGATCAGCTGAAAGGACTCTGGGCCAGGCGGACGCGCATTCTCGAGCTCGCTCAGGAGCGGATCGAGGAAAGGGGCGAGCCGGCGGTCCTCTACGACTAGGTATCAACAACCATGACGCCGCGCTCTCGCAGTGAGGCGATGAGAGGCTCGCGGTCGGCCATGGTTCTCACGGCCAGGAAGAACGTGATCCCGGATGGGTCCTCAACGCGTACGAAAAACTCACCTGGTTGAAGAAGTTCGACTTTGGGTTGGAGGTAGAGCCGGGGATGACCGATGACATAGGTGATCTTGCGCCGGGCGAGGTAGGTCTCAGGCGCCATCTTTCGATGTCCGACGCCGCTACCCTCTGCGTGGGGAAGGTGTGCGATGAAGCGATCATTCAGGCCCAGCTGATCCAGACAGGGGAGCTTCGAGAAGTAGGGAATGGCCCCGGCCGCGGTGGTCGCCAGACTCTCGCCGGGCAGGGCCGATCGACCAAAGAACTGTCCGACCAGGATCCAGGCCTTCGTGCTGTCCTCCCACATTTCGGATCGGGTCATCACCGAGTGGGGCCGGTCCTCGAACCTCATGCCGCCGTTGAGTCCGACGGTGGCTGCCACGATGACAACGGCCAGGGCCGGAATCGGGGCCATCTTGGGGATGACCCGTCGAAAGACTGACCACACCGCAGTGACGATCAGCACAGATGCCGGCGCCATGACGACGTCGAGCATTCGGAATTCCATGAATCCGCCGCCGATGGCCACGACATAGCCCGAGTAGACCACGATGATGGCCGAAAGAGCGGAGTTGAAGGTGGGGGTCCTTTTGATCAGGGCGGCTCCGAGGTGATAGAGCACGGCCAGAATTGTGGCCAGACTGAAGACGGGGAACGAGGTTGCAAAGTCGGCCATGAAGGTTGCCCCTGAGTGGAAATCGAAGCCGGGAACCTTGGCATAGAAGGTGTTGGGGAGCGGGTCGCCGTAGTAGCTCCATCGCCAGCAGAGGTGGCCGGCAACCCCTGCCGCCCACAGAGCCAAACCACCCAGGCCCCACCGGGAACGGAGGGCGGCTGGGCGAGCGACCAGTAGAAAGAGGAGCATGAGGCCGGCGAAGAGGAAACCCTCTGGACGAGTCAGGCAGAGCAACAGCAGAGTTGGGCCGAGGATGAAATCCTCTGCCCTTGAGACCTGATCGTGGTACCGGCGCCAAACAAGAAGGGCCGCTCCCAGCACCAGGAACCCGAAGAGCCGAGTCTCCATGCCCGAGGTTGACCACAGGACGAAGGTCCGATCCGAGGCCATCAGCAATGCGGCGGCCAGCCCAGCCCAGACGTCGCGTGCGACGGTCCCGGCCAGCGTGAAGAGGAGGACCAGAGCCCCGACGCCGAGCCCTAAGGAGATGATATGGATGGCGGGTTCAAACGATCCAATTACCAGACGGACGATCGTCAGGATCGCCAGCCATGCCGGACTGGTGTAGCCCTCGACCCGCTCTCCCTGGTTCCACACCGGGCCCCATCCGTTGATCCAATTCTCCGAATACCGGAAAAAGATGTAGGCATCGTCCTGGACAAAGAGGTGGAAGAGGCCGTGGGCGACGAAGGCGGCGCACACCAACACCAAGGCAGCCCAGGCGGCTCGATTCGACCACGCGGTCATGATGTGGCCTCCAACAGGCGAGGTATTACGAACCACCGGAGGTCCGTGTGTCCCGGCCGAAGGTCCTTCCAGGCGCCTTCGACTTCGAGGCAGGCTATTGCCGCCGTGGGAAATCGAAGGCTGGCGCCACCGAGCAGCAACGAGGTCGTCTCCGCCCAGGTCGGGTTGTGGCCGACGACCAGGGCGCACTCGACGGTGGGATCGAACGCCCGAACAACCTCGAGAACGGCATCGGGTCCTCCGCCGTACAACCGTGGGTCAAGAACGACCTCGCAGTCCCATTGGCCGCTCTCGGCCGCCAGACGTGCCGTTTCGGCGGCCCGCTTGGCTATGGAACTGATGACTGTCGTCGGCTGATGACCGGTGTCGGACAGAAACCGGCCCATCTGGGCCGCTGCCCTCATCCCTCGTGGGGCCAGCGGGCGCTCATGATCCGTCTTCCACGAGCCGTCCCAGCGGCTCTTCCCATGGCGCATCAGCATCAAGAGAGGCATCGTGCCATTGTAGACATTCCCTCGCCCGGGATGCGCCCGCATTTGGGAAGGTGCTGGATTCAGGGATCAGGGATCAGGGAGCCGGGCTCCAGGAACCCCTTGAGGTAGGAGAGAACACTCGCTTTCTGAACCCCCTAACCCCTGACCCCTGACCCCTAACCCCTAAATCCTCAAGCCTTCCGAGGCGTCGTGTTAGTGTGGACCGAGGGTGAAAAGATGAGTCTACGCTTCGCACTGGTCGGTTGTGGTCGGATCGCGAAAAAGCACGCAGAGATTCTCGCGGGCGGCCATGTCTCCGGCGCGGAGCTTGCGGCCGTGTGCGACATCCGGGAGGACCGAGCCAGCCATTTCGGTCAGACCTACGGCGTACCCCACTTTCCCAGCCTCCAGCAGATGATGGGGGCGAAGACCGGCATCGACGTTGTCTGTGTCTTGACCCCCAGTGGTCTTCACGCGGGCAATACGCTCGAACTGGCCCCCTACGGCAAACACATCGTCGTCGAAAAACCGATGGCGTTGACGGTCGACGATGCCGATCGCATGATCGAGGCTTGCGACCGTGCAGGCATCCGGCTCTTTGTCGTCAAGCAGAATCGCTACAACCGGGCGGTGGTGCGCACCCGCGAGGCGCTGGAGGCTGGACGGTTCGGCCGCATCGTCATGGGCACGGTCCGGGTGCGGTGGTGCCGCACCCAGGACTACTACGACCAGGATGCCTGGCGCGGCACCTGGGAGCTCGACGGTGGGGTGTTCGCCAATCAGGCCAGCCACCACGTCGACCTCCTGCAGTGGATGTTGGGCGAGTGGGACTCGGTCTGGGCCAAGGCGGGCACGCCGCTGGTCGACATCGAAGCCGAAGATACCGGGGTCGCCGTCATCAAGTTTCGCAACGGCGCCCTTGGCATCGTTGAGGCGACCAACGCCACGCGCCCCAATGATCTCGAGGGCTCGATGTCGTTGCTGGGGGAGCGAGGGTCCGTGGTGGTCGGTGGTTTCGCCGTCAACGAAATGCAGACCTGGCGGTTCTCCAAAGCCGAGGCCGGCGACGAGCACGTGGTCGGAAGCGTTGGAGAACATCCACCAAACGTCTATGGTTTCGGCCACATCCCCTACCTCGAACACGTCGTCGGCTGTATTCGGGGGGACCGACCGGCCCTGGTTGACGGGCTCGAGGGGCGTCGCTCCATCGAGTTGATTTCCGCGATCTACGAGAGCATCGAGACCGGCCGAGAGGTATTCCTGCGTTTCAGGCCGAAGGAGTGTCGCCTGGGGATTCCCAATGCCTGAGGTGCTCAGCCGGCGAATCTTCGCTGGGGTTGAGCTGGGTGAGGACGTCGAGCTCGGGGATTTCGTCGTCATCGGGCAGCCCGCCAAGGGTCAACGGGAAGGCGAGGTCGAGACCCTGATCGGCGCCGGGTCGGTCATTCGCTCCCACACGGTGATCTACGCCGGCGCGCGGCTGGGTGAGAAATGTCAGACCGGACATGGCGCCCTGATCCGCGAGCATACGACCCTGGGTGATGAGGTCAGCGTCGGCTCTCACGCAGTGATTGAGCATCACGTGACGATCGGCGACGGAGTCCGCATCCACTCCCAGGCCTTCGTGCCGGAATTTTCTATCCTGGAAAAACGCTGTTGGGTTGGACCCAACGCCGTCTTGACCAACGCCCGTTACCCACTGTCGGAGGGTGTCAAGGAAGAACTGATCGGGCCGACCCTCCGCGAGGGCGCCATCGTCGGGGCCAATGCCACGCTGCTGCCCGGCGTTGTCATCGGCAGGCAGGCCCTGGTCGGCGCCGGCGCCGTTGTCACCGTCAACGTTCCCGACGGTGCGGTTGTCGCCGGAAACCCGGCCCGCATCATCAAGACGATTGACGATCTGCCATATGTCTGAGGGTCGGTGATCATGCGCATCCCCATGGTCGATCTTCATGCCCAGTACCTCGACATTCGTGAGGACATCGATGCGGCTATCGCCGAGGTCATCGCCGGCTCGGCCTTCATCAAGGGACCGTTTGTCGAGCGTTTCGAGGCCTCATTCGCCAGTTTCGTAGGGGTCGGGAGCTGCATCGGTGTCGGCAATGGAACCGATGCGCTCTTTATCGCCCTCAAAGGTCTTGGGATTGGCCCGGGCGACGAGGTGATCACGGCGGTCAACACATTCGTCGCAACGCCGGAATCGATCAGTCTGACCGGCGCCCGGCCGGTTTTCTGTGACGTTGATCCCGTAACCATGACGATCGATCCCGATCTCATTGAAGAGCGACTGACCGACCGGACCCGGGCCATCGTGCCGGTCCATCTCTACGGCCGGGTCGCCGCGATGGACCGGGTTCTTGCCGTGGCTCGAAATCATGGACTCAAGGTGGTCGAAGATGCCGCCCAGGCCCACGGCGCCAGGGTGAATGGCACGGCTGCCGGCGCCTTCGGGGACGCTTCGACCTTCAGTTTCTACCCCGGCAAGAACCTTGGCGCCTACGGTGACGCCGGGGCGATTGTGACCTCGGACGATGACCTCGCGGTGTGGGCCAGGAAATTTGCCAACCACGGTCGCTCGACGAAATACGCACATGAATTCGAGGGCATCAATTCACGATTAGACGGCCTTCAGGCGGCCGTACTTTCGGTCAAGCTCAGGCATCTGGAGCATTGGTGTGAGCTTCGAAGAGAGCACGCCCGGGCATACTCCCGTCTGCTGCAGGGCGTCGAAGGCGTCGTCTGCCCCAAAAGCCCTGAGGACGACGAGCACGTCTTCCACCTCTATGTCATTCGTGCCCAACGGCGGGATGCTCTGCGCGATCACCTGGCTTCAATGGGCATCGCCACCGGCATCCATTATCCCCAAACAATGGCCGAACTGCCTGCCTATCGCCAGGACGCCGGAGGCCCCGAGGTTTATCCCGTGGCCACCGGCCTTCGCAGCGAGATTCTGTCCCTGCCCCTCTATCCTGAGATGACGATCGAACAGATCGAGTACGTCGTCGCCGGGATTCGGGAGTATTAAAGGAAAGGTCCTATTCAGGGCCCCGTCACGCTCTCGAACACTGCGGCAAACTCTCGGGCCATGCGAACGTGGGAGTAGCGTTCGATCCGTTCCGGATGACCCTCCCAGTTGACAGTCCCGGTTCGCTCGAATTCCTCCCACCATGCCGACAGTTGGTCTTCAAGCCTTTCGACCGAGGTGATCTGGAGCCCGCCACCGGTGTCGTCCAGGAGATCACGCAGGGCGCCGGGGCCGCCCCCGAGGACCAGAATCGGCCTCCGGGCCGCCAGGTACTCGAAGACCTTGGCCGTCACGACGCCGGCCTCCCGGGGACCTCCCCAGTGAAGGAGGAGCAGGGCGTGGCTCCGGCGTTGGGCTCGGACGGCGTCGTCGTGGGAACCCCAGGGGACAAGGTCGATGAGGTCCGCAACTCCGTGCCCCTCGGCCATCGTCAGAAGCCACGGTTCGTGCTTGACGAAGAGGCGGATGCGGAAGCGATCTCGTGGTAGGCGACCCCGCCGGATCAGGTTTCCGGCGGCCTCGAAAAGGAGTGAAGGGTCGCGGCGGCCCTGGTGGTAGGTGCCGGTGTGAGTGATGGTGAATACGTTGGGCAGAGGCTCACCGGGATTGACCAGATCGGGGTCGAAGCCGTTGAGCACCGTATGGGTCGGC